>NZ_JAUBOS010000163.1:0-1399 GCF_036700365.1 Microcoleus sp. w2-18bC1 | reverse complement strand
CAGGGTAAACGCATCTAAATTAATTTGACAAACACCTAAATTTGTGCACTACTAAATAACTAAAAAAACCTTCTAAAAATCATTGACTTTAACCACATTTAAGCAAATTAAATCAGAACCTTAAGATTTTCTAAACTTTTTAAATCCGGATAATTTTCCTTCTTAGATATGTGTTAGATTTCGAGCATTAACTGGCAGAGTTTAAAATTTTAACTAAATAATTATTGTCCATTGCCGCTCGATACCGTTTCATTTTTAGACTTTGTTTGGAAGTTTTTTCTTATTTTAGTAAATTTATAGCCAAGCGACGTAGAAGTGCAAAATTTTCGGGAGAGTTCTGTTTCCTAATCCGGCTTTCATCTTCACAAAATGTCACATCCAGCGTCCAATGTAAGCTATTTTCAATGCCCCAATGACTACGGCTCGCCCCAGCAATTGTCTCAGCATTACTGCTTAAACTACTAACGTAAAAACGAGCTTCAGTCGTGGTTTTATTCCACAGCCGTCGTTCACTAACTATCATGACAACTGTTTTTAATCCCGTCCATAATTCTTGATTATGCAGAGGTGGTAACTCGGATACATCAACAGTCCACACTTGTCTTTTTTCCACTCGATGATGTCCAGCTTCTACTTGCTCATGCCGGACTGTAGTCTCTGCCTAAATAATCTTCTTTTTTAGCTACCTCAAACCACTCTTTCACAGCTTAATAGAGGAGTTTTTGATTCCCGTTTAAAGCTAAAACATAATCTCCTTTTTTCTTGAGAATTAGAGATGTTATGTCTTTTTGACAACCCATAGCATCTATGGTTATTACACTTCCGGCAATTTCTAACATTTCTATTAATTGCGGAACTGCTGTCAGTTCATTTGATTTTTTATCGACTTTTTTTGACCTAAAACCAATTGATGAGATGAAGACCATGCTGTAACTATATGTAGCGCTTTTTGCTGGTCATTTCGGTCATAAGATTGTTTCATTGTTTTGCCATCAATGGCAATCACGTTTAGTTCTAATTCCCCGACTATGGCATTTACCCAACTCAAAAAGCATTGTTGAAAATGTTGTGGTTCAATTCTGGCAAATACCCGACTAAATGTGTCATGAGATGGTATGCCATTCGGTAATTCTAGAAAGCTTTTTAACCATTCATATTTGACATTACCATAGGCTTCTATTGCCACCCATCCGTCGGCACCGCTGATAATAGCTAGAATCGCAATCGCTATAATATCTTTGAGTAAGTGTTCTTTACTTCTTTCTATTCTGGGGTCTTTCAAATTTGGCAAAATGTTCTAAAAAACTGGCATTTAAAATATTCATTGAAGGCAATGAATCTGTTGGTTTTTGTTGGGAAGTTACAGCTTTACTAAAACCTCTTGCCATTGATAGCACCC
>NZ_JAUBOS010000162.1:0-1416 GCF_036700365.1 Microcoleus sp. w2-18bC1 | reverse complement strand
ATAAAACCTATCCACTCCTTAAATGAACAGTGAACGATTAAAGGACTTTCGTCAAGCAGCATACGAGTTATTGGTGCAAGCGAAAGATGCGACATTTGAGCTGATGGATGCAGTGATGACCACTCCGAATGCGTCATGTTTAGCGGAATTTTCACTAAATCCATTATTCAAGCGTCAATGGCCAAGCATCTATGAAGCATTACAAGACTGTAGACCAGACCGAAAAAAACTGATGGAGTTGTATCTGGAGCAATTACAGAAAGAAGCACCCCCAACAGAACACATATTAGTAGCAATCGACCACACTGCATGGGCTCGACGAGATGCCAAAACATTAAAAGACAGAACCCATGAATATCAGAGGGGCGTAATTATTGGACAGGGGTACAGTACCATTGCGTGGATACCATTCGCACAAGGAAGTTGGGCATTACCCCTACTCCATGAAAGAATTAGTAGTGGGTCTTCACCGATACTTCAAGCAGCTTCCCAACTTAAACTTGTCTGTGAACAGAGCGTCAACCCAGTTTTAGCAGTTTTGGATCGAGAATATGGCAATGCAACCTGGGTATTAGCGCAAGCAGATATTCAAGCTGATTGCTTAATGAGAGTCCGAAAGAATGCCTGCTTATGGTCAGCACCACCGGCCTATAGTGGTCGCGGTAGACCACGGAAACACGGGCAAAAAATGAGACTCAATGACCCAACCACATGGCTTCAAGCGGATACAGAGATTGAAATTGACGAACATCCAGATTTGGGAAAAGTCCGAGTCAAACAATGGCTTGACTTGCATTTTTATCGCGCCCCTGGACAAAAAGTCAATTTAATCCTGGTGGAAAGAATGAAGCCCATGTCAAACGGTCAGCCGTTTCCACCCTTATGGTTGGCTTGGGTGGGAGAACGAACTCTCCCTAAGCGAAACAGTCTGGTTTAAGTATTTACGACGCTTTGGAGTCGATCATTGGTATCGGTTTGCAAAGCAACGATTGCATTGGACATTACCTAATTTAAGAACCCCTGAACAATCCGAGCGTTGGAGTGATTTAATGCCATTGATGAGTTGGCAACTCTGGCTGGCCAGAGATTTAGTAATCGAGAATAGACTTCCTTGGCAATCTGCTACTATCAATTTAACCCCTGGACGTGTTGCCCAATCAATGTTTTCGCTTTTGGTTGACATTGGGACTCCAACAAAAATCCCTAAACATAGGGGAAAATCCCCCGGTTGGGAAAAAGGAAGGGTACGAACTAAGGCACCGTGCTATCCCACCGTTAAAAAACGGGTTTCTCGACGTAAAAAGTCTTCAAGATTAGCTGTTTAATCTTCTACTTTTTGAGTTTTTGAGCAACAGCTTGCCTGAGATTCAAAGGTGGCTACTTTTAGCTGCGCTCATTTTTTAGTCTAAACTACAG
>NZ_JAUBOS010000012.1:0-113128 GCF_036700365.1 Microcoleus sp. w2-18bC1 | reverse complement strand
GTGCAATCGTTTGGGAGTTTATTGTTGCCAAATCTATCTTCCTTTACCTCTGCTTGAATATCTGCGGAATGTGGGCTAAAATGTTTGAGGGATTGGCAAAATCCGCTTTTTGAAAAATACCTAAAATGTTTGTTGGATTGGCAAAATCCGCTTCAGGTGCAGGAATCTGTAACTACTACTAGATTCTTTCCTGATGAAGTAGATGCAGTACAAACATTTCGTGAAGGGGCAGTACGGCAAGTTTCAGTCAATGCCTATGAACGAGAGCCTAAAGCTCGGCAAAAATGTATTGATTATTACGGTTCAAGTTGCTATATTTGTGATTTCGATTTTGGCAAAACTTTTGGGCAACTGGGAAAAGGTTTCATTCATGTTCATCATCTAAGACCCCTTTCAGAAATTGCAGAAGAGTATGAAATTGATCCTATAAAAGATTTGCGTCCTGTTTGCCCAAATTGTCACGCTATGATTCATCGTCGTTCACCACCATTTAGTCTTGAAGAAATCCAGATGTTGTTGAAGTCTGCTCGTGGTTCTACTATCTAATATGTTTTGTTGACTTATTCTAACCGATAGTTTACAAAAATTAGATCCCCGATTTCTTCAAAAAGCGGGGATCTAATTTTTCTGTTTGACTCCAGATAGCACCTACCAGGAGTCAAATACATTACTTCGCAGCTTGACGCTCTTTTGCCGCCTTAATCACTTCTTCAGCGATGTTATTCGGACAAGGAGCATAGTGCGAGAAGGACATGGAAAACTGACCGCGGCCAGATGTCATAGTACGCAAATCGCTAATGTAACCAAACATTTCGCTCAACGGCACATCGGCCTTGATCCGTGCTCCTGTTTGGCTTGTTTCCTGAGATTTCATCATCCCCCGGCGGCGGTTGAGGTCGCCGATCACGTCGCCCATGTAATCATCTGGAGTGAATACATCGACATTCATAATCGGTTCGAGCAACTGAGGCGCGGCTTTAGGCAGAGACTGCCGATAGGCCGCTTTGGCAGCAATTTCAAAGGCCATTGCTGAGGAGTCAACGGGGTGGAAACCGCCTTCTAGAAGCGTGAATTTCAAGTCTAGGCAGGGGAATCCGGCCAAGACGCCTTTGTCGATGCAGCTTTCAAAGCCTTTTTCGACCGCTGGCCAATATTCTCTCGGTACGCTACCACCAGTCACTTTGGACTCAAACTGGAAGCCGCTTCCAGGCTCACCAGGCTCGATCACATAGCCGATTTTGGCAAATTGACCGGAACCACCTGATTGCTTTTTGTGGGTGTATTCGTCTTCGAGGCGCTTGGTAATCGACTCGCGGTAAGCCACTTGTGGTTCGCCGACTTCTACTTCGATGCCGTGGGTGCGCTTGAGAATGTCTACTTTGATGTCGAGGTGTAACTCGCCCATCCCCTTGAGAATCATTTCGCCGCTTTCTAGATCCGTCACCATGTGGAAGGATGGGTCTTCTTGCACCATTTTGGTGAGGGCTGCTCCCATTTTTTCTTCGCCGCCTTTTTGTTTCGGTTTGACCGAAATCGAAATAACGGGATCTGGGAATACCATCGGCTCTAGGGTGGCGGGATTTTTGGGGTCGCAGATGGTGTGTCCGGTGCGGACGTTTTTCATACCGACGATCGCCACAATGTCCCCTGCTTGGGCAGATTCAATTTCTTCGCGCGAGTTGGCGTGCATTTCCACCAAACGGCTGATGCGCTCGGTTTTGCCTGTGGCGGTGTTGAGTACGGTGTCGCCCTTGGACAACTTACCGGAGTACAGGCGCGTGAAGGTTAAAGCACCGTAGCGATCGTCCATGATCTTAAACGCCAGTGCCCGCAATGGTCTGTTGGGATCGACGATCGCAAACTCGCCGGTTTCCTCGCCATCGAGATCGACTTCTGGCTGCGGTGTGACTTCCATCGGGTTTGGCAGGTAGTCAACTACGGCATCTAGAACCAACTGCACGCCTTTGTTTTTAAACGATGAGCCGCAGTAGGTGGGGAAAAATGCCCGATCGCGAGTACCTTTGCGAATACAGCGCTTGAGGTCATCAATACTCGGTTCATTGCCTTCGAGATATTGTTCCATCAGAGCGTCGTCTTGCTCTACTGCCAGTTCGATCAACTGTTCGCGCCAAGTTTCGACATCATCGACCATATCGGCGGGGACATCTTTAATTTCGTAGTTCATCGGATCGCCCGAGTCATCCCAGATCCAGGCTTTGCGGGTCAGCAAATCGACTACGCCGCAAAACTTTTCTTCTATGCCGATCGGCAATACCATCACCATCGGTTTAGCTCCGAGGATTTTATCAACTTGCTTGACAACGCGGTAAAAATCTGCTCCGGTGCGATCGAGCTTATTGATGTAGATGACGCGAGCGACTTTGGAATCGTTAGCGTAGCGCCAGTTGGTTTCAGATTGCGGTTCAACTCCACCCGAACCGCAGAACACACCAATGCCACCATCAAGAACCTTCAAAGAACGGTAAACCTCGATCGTAAAATCGACGTGTCCCGGAGTATCAATGATGTTGAGCTGATGCTCGTTCCAGAAGCAGGTGGTAGCAGCGGATTGAATCGTAATACCGCGCTCTTGCTCCTGTTCCATGAAGTCAGTAGTCGCCGCGCCTTCGTGAACTTCACCAATTTTGTGGATTTTGCCTGTCAGTTTCAGGATTCTTTCTGTTGTGGTGGTCTTGCCAGCATCTACGTGGGCGAAGATGCCAATATTTCGATAACGAGTGAGATCTTTCATAATTACTGTTGAGATTAAATTCGACGAACCGTCGGCGACCACCTGCAAGCGTAACCAGCGAGGAATCAATGTTGCCTTAGGCGCCAGTACAGGCTAGATTTCCTTTCCCCTGTTTCTGGCAGAACTATCTTAATTTTGACACTTTCCCGTCATTCCTGCGAAGGATTTTTGGTTTAATCAGTACGGGAATCCTTACAATTCATAAAAATACCCTAGACCAAGGGAAAAATTTTCTGTGAAAGTTAGGTTGGGTTCAGAAAGTAGGTTGGGTTGAGGCAGGCGTACCCAACAAATTCGTGTTTTTGACGCTTCGCTCAACTTGATATTTTGCACCATTGTCAGCAAAACGGTATAAAGCGGGTTTTCCTGACAAAAACCCTAATATTTTACGTGACTTTGTGGCAAGAAACCCGCTTTCTGACATTAAATAGGTAGGTGCAAATAAATCAGCCTATGGGGAGAGGGTGCGTGAGTGCAGCAATAAACTGCCGGCTTTGATAGATATTCGCTTAACCCGACCATACAAAATATTATTAAAAACACCGTTGCTGCGTCCAGAAATATCTAAGTCAAAATCGACCCACTCATCATCCGCTGATATCTCCGCTCCAATTCATCCCGCACCACCGGCCACTGATTCAAACTTTCATCATTCTCAATTACCATTTGAGCCGCCGCCCTCGCCAACTCCAAAACCTCTTGATCCTCCACCAAACTCGCCAAAGCAAAATCAGGCAAACCCGACTGCCTAGTTCCCAAAACTTGGCCGGGTCCGCGCAATCTCATGTCCATTTCCGCAATAAAAAAGCCATCTTGAGATTGTTCTAAAACCTTCATTCTCTGCATGGCTTCCGCCGTTTTGGAACCGGGCATTAACAAACAATAAGAACGGTTGCTGCCCCGACCAACTCTACCCCGCAACTGGTGCAGTTGCGACAGTCCAAAACGCTCAGAATTTTCAATTAGCATTACCGTGGCATTCGGCACGTCTACTCCCACTTCGACGACAGTAGTAGATACTAAAATATCAGTTTCTTTGTCTCGAAACTTAGAAATTGCTTCATCTTTGTCAGCACTGCTCATTCTACCGTGCAGCAAACCCACCTTAAACTCAGGAAATACACTTTTTTCAAGTTTCTCTTTTTCCTCAATTGCCGATCGCACATCCAACTTTTCCGACTCCTCCACCAGCGGCAGCACCACATAAACTTGACGCCCGCTCGCCACTTCCCGCCGAATCAAATCGTAAGCTTGAATGCGTTCTTTGGCCGACAGTACAGTGGTTTGAATCGCCTGCCTGCCGGGGGGAAGTTCATCAATTTGACTTACATCTAAATCCCCGTGCAGCGTCAGCGCCAGCGTCCGGGGAATGGGAGTTGCCGTCATCGTCAAAACGTGGGGAGCTTCGCCTTTTTGCTGCAATTTAGCGCGCTGGTGCACACCGAATCTGTGCTGTTCGTCAATTACCGCCAAACCCAATTTATGGAAATTTACCGTATCTTGAATCAGCGCGTGAGTTCCCACTAAAACAGGCAATTCTCCGGTTTCTAACTGGTTGTGAATTTCGCGGCGCTTGGCTATTTTTGTCGAACCTGTTAACAGTTCAACAGACAAATGCATTAAGTTAAACCAACCTACCAATTTGCGGTAATGCTGTTCTGCTAAAACTTCTGTCGGTGCCATTAAAGCTGCTTGATAGCCGGATTGAATTGCTGCTAGCATTGCCACTACGGCGACTACGGTTTTGCCGGCGCCGACATCGCCTTGCACTAATCTGTTCATCGGTTGCGACGAAGCTAAATCGTTGAGGATGTCGTTAATTACTCTTTCCTGAGCATTAGTCAACGCAAAAGGCAATATTTCATAAAAATGTTCGATCAATTTACCGCTAGGAATGATGACTGCACTCGCTTGAGCTTTTCTTTGGGTTTGGCGGCGCTTTAAAAGTCCTAATTGCAGGTAGAAAAATTCGTCAAAAACTAAGCGGCGGCGGGCGGCGGCCAAACAATCTCGATCGAGCGGAAAGTGAATATTAGTCACGGCATCGGCTAAACCCATTAAACCGTAACGCTCGCGCAAATCCTCTGGTAGCGATTCTGGCAACATTTTCGCCGCCGGCATTGCCGCCAAAATCGATCGCCTCACCGAACCAGCATCCACTCCCTCCGTCAGCGGATAAACTGGTATCAGGCGGCCGACTTTCATTGATTCGATCGCACCGCCGGAGTCGTCTAATACTTCTAATTCAGGATTTTCTAAAGTAATTCCATATTTACCTTGCTTCACCAACCCGGAAGCTGCCAGCACCGCACCTGTACAATACTCGCGCTTTTTAAATTCTTGCCAGCCGCGATTACTGTAGCGAGGGCCTGCAAAAAAACGACTAATTTTTATCTCTCCGGTGCGGTCTTTTAAAATTACTTCTAATATGGTTAACTTCTTATTCTTCGGGCTAGAAAAGCAATTACAGCGCTTTACTTCGGCAATTAAGGTGACAGTTTCCCCGGCTATTAGCTCGCGAATTTGTACTTGCTTTGCATAGTCGATGTGGTTGCGGGGATAGTAGTAAAGCAAGTCATATACAGTGTATAAACCCAGTTTTAGCAAGCGGTTGCCGTTGGCGGGGCCGATGCCGGTGACGCGGGTTAACTGTTGGTCGAGAGTCAGGCTGGGCGGTGGGGGGGCTGTACTCAGGGGTACTGTTCGGGGAACGGAAAGTGTTGGGGCGGTTGGTTCAGAAGCGTTAGCGTTTGCGGGTCTGACTTGTGCTACTTGTTCTTGCTGGTGGCGACTTTCTTGTTCCCAAACTTGCTCCATTTGCCTCAAAAAACTGACCGTAATGGCGATCGAATGTTGGCGCTGTTCGAGATCTTTCTGAGGATAGATGTCAAATTCAGTGGCTAGTTGTCTGGCTCGATCGCGCGCCGAAGCAGCCACAGAACCTGCCAACTGTCTCAAACTCAGGCCCAGAAACTCGCTGAAGCGGTATTGACTGCCTTGGATGTCGTTAAATCCGCGATCGGCTTCTACTGAAAGAGCTTTTTGCAATCGCTGCCATTCGGGTTGATTATTAGTCATCAGTCATTAGTTATTAGTCATTAGTCATTGGTCATTGGTCATTAGTCATTAGTCGTTAGTCATTAGTCGTTAGTCATTAGTTATTAATCATAGCTCAAGAATTCCCGACAACTGACAACTGTCAACTGACAACTGACAACTGACAACTGACAATTATCAACTGACAACTGACAACTGACTAATCTTCAAACCAACTCGATCGCCAAGCCGACTCAGCCTCCACCACAGCGAGTTCCCGCTGCTTTTTCTGGTAATCGCGGCCCAGCGAGTTCAATTTTACAGACAGGTTACGAATTTGCTGGCGCCAAGCCGAGGTTCCCGCATCGGCAAACTCTATTTCCGATAGCCGCAGTTTAATCGCTGTAATGTGCAGCGCCCTACTACCAAAGGTTGCTGCCAATTTTCGCGATGCTGATGAGGCATCGGTTTCAATGATTAAGTTTAATAAGTTAGGCGGCCCGGCAACACTATCGCCGGAGGATTCAGCTTGAGAAGCAGCTTCTAGAACAGGTTCTGGCAATTGACTCGGCAAGATTCCCGACTGTTGCAGCAAGCGGTTGGTGTCGCGAGAAAGTAGCTTGAGTATATGGGCGATCGACTTTTCAATACTATTTTGCCAGCGTGCCAAACTTTCTGGGGAATTGGCACTTGGCAATTGATAATTTGCCAACGAAAATAGATAGTTAATGGCCGAAACTTGGTTTTTTTCCTTTTCGTCTTCTTCCTTGTCGTCTGCTTCGTCTGCTTCGTCTTCCTCTTCCTCTTCCTCTTCCTCTTCCTCGAAGTCGTCTTCGTCTTCTTCTTCCTCTTCCTCTTCCTCTTCCTCTTCCTCTATTTCTTCATCTGCTTGTGATTCAGTCACCAGCGATCGCAATTTTTCCTCCGACGCCGCAGCCAAAGCCTTTACAGACTGCTGCATTTTTTGCCGCCCCTCGAAGGACAACTTGAGAAACGACTCCGGTACTGCTTGAGTGCAAAGATGATAGCAAGCCAAAATTAACTGCTGCCGCACCGCTTGTCCCAACGCAGTTAAATAACCTTCGTAGGTACTGCGAAACTCCAAATTCAAGGCTGCTAAAGCCTCTTCGAGTCCTGCCAAATCTTGCTCTATTCTCTCTCTTGGTCGCACCATATCTCTCGTATAAAATTAAAATAAGCTAATCCACATTTAAATTCCATGGTCAAATAAATTTTCACTTTTGTGGCGTGGGCAGCAGATCCCGCCCTCAACAAAAAATTTAAATGCACAACAGCTTAAGACTTACGCAATTTTTCACTTTTTACGCTGTCTGTAGTAAGGTTTGCAGCGATCAGCCTACAAATATAGTCTGTCCATAAGTCCTGTAAAAATTAAAAATTAAAAATGCAAAAAATTGATTCTTCACATTTTTAATTTTTAATTCTCAATCTTAATTGGGATTATTGAACACCCATTTGGGCTGCCACTTCATCGGCAAAGTTAGCTTCTACCTTTTCAATGCCTTCGCCCAAGACAAAACGCACGAATCGGCGCACTTGGACATTTTCTCCAATTTGGGCGATCGTTTGTTTCACCAACTCTTCCACCGAGATATTCTGATCTTTAATAAAAGGCTGATCCATCAAAGATAACTCTTTCATGCGCTTCTCAATCCGCCCTAGAACAATCTTTTCTTTGATGTTCTCCGGCTTATTGCCCAAGTCATCTTTGCCCATTTCAATTGCCTTTTCTCTTTCGACAACTTCGGCGGGGATATCTTCAACTTTCACGTATTCCACATTTGGGCAAGCTGCAATTTGCATCGCAATATCCCGCACCAACTTTTGGAATTCTTCGCGGCGTGCCACAAAATCTGTTTCGCAGTTAACTTCCACCAGCACTCCCACGCGGCCGCCCGTGTGAATGTAGCTACCTACCAGTCCTTCTGAGGCAACTCGTCCACCTTTTTTACCTGCCGAAGCCAGACCTTTTTTCCGCAGCCACTCGATGGATGTTTCCATATTGCCTTCGTTTTCAACGAGGGCTTTTTTGCAGTCCATCATGCCCGCGCCAGTTTTTTCGCGCAGTTCTTTAACAAGTTTTGCAGATATGTCCGCCATCTTCTTTAAGTTCCCAATCAAAATTAGTTATTAGTCATTAGTCATCAGTCATTAGTCATCAGTCATTAGTCACTAATTTTAATGTTAATGATTAGACCAAAGTGAAGAAATACCCAGTGGATATTAGTACCGACTTTGTAGGTGTAGCGCCAGAATTAATTCTGGCCCTCACACAATGAATGCTTTTGCCAGATATCTACTAATGACTTAGACTCGTGCTAAGCAGTCGCCCATTTAAATTGTATATTCAGGGCGGCCGGGACGCCCACCCCACAAGACTTTAATCTTTTTTGACATACAATTTAAATGCAGACCAGCTTATGTACAATTAAAAATTAAAAATATCCAACTAAAAATAATAATAATAATTATTTTTAATTTTCAATCTTTAATTTTTAATTTCCTGGTGTCAGATTCCGAGGGCAATACTAGCTGTCGGTTTCTTCGCCCTCGGCTTCAGCGGCGTCGTCGGGATCTACATAATCGGGGTCATCCAATTCTTCGATTTCGACATCATATTCAGCGCCTTCGTAGCCACCTTCGTAGTCGTAGTCTTCCTCAGAGTCGCCGCCCTGCTGACCGTGACGACCTTCGTAGATGGCATCAGCCAACTTGCCGACAATCAGCTTGATCGATCGAATAGCATCGTCATTCGCCGGAATCGCAATGTCAACCAAATCCGGGTCGCAGTTGGTATCCAACAGAGAGACGATCGGAATTCCCAACTTTTGGCATTCCAACACCGCATTATACTCGCGGCGTTGGTCTACCAGCACCACTCCGTCGGGAATCTTCCGCATAGATTTAATCCCGCCCAGGTATTTCTGGAGTTTTGCCATTTCTCGGCGCAGTACCGAAGCTTCTTTTTTCGGCAGCAAATCGAGGGCGCCTATTTCCTCGCGGCGCTCCAAATCCTTGAGGCGCTCCACGCGGGACTTAATCGTCGTCCAGTTGGTGAGCATTCCCCCCAGCCAGCGCTGGTTGACGTAATAAGCACCGCAGCGTTGAGCTTCTTGGGCTACAATCCCGGCAGCTTGGCGCTTCGTACCCACGAACAAAAACTTTTTGCCTTTTTCTGAGGCAACTCTCATGTACTCGTAGGCGTCTTCCATAAGCTGAGCGGTTTGCACGAGGTCGATGATGTGAACCCCGTTGCGCTCTGTAAAAATGTATGGAGACATTTTCGGGTTCCACCGACGGGTTTGGTGTCCGAAGTGAACCCCTGACTCTAACATTTGAGCCAAACTGACTACTGGCATTGTATTTTTAACTCCTAATTCGGGTTAATCCTCCACCCGGTCGTATTTCTGAAGGTTTGCGCCCTAGAAACACCCGAAAACCCGGATGTGCGAATTTAAACAACTTTTCTAGTTTATCACAGCGCGCGCTACTTTTTCTGACAGTCTCATATCCGTAGGGTTGGCTTGGCACCCGGAGGTGAGATTTAGGGCGCGGGTTGGGTGCGGGGTACGCACGCTGCGGTTAAAGTTACTTGCAAGGGCTTCTTAAAAACAAAAAATCCAGGTACTAAGGTTGCCAAAGCCTTTGTTCGCTTGTGAGACAATGACGTTGTTGGTGCGCCTCTTGTGCGTTCTACCTTCGATCGAGCTGGTATCCATTTTTTTCGATCGCCAATTCAGTCAGCTTTAGTACCCTGCCCTCTCGATCCGCAAAAATCCCAAAGCTAAAAACGTCATGCCCATACCCATTCTCGTTCTGCTTGAAGTTCTAATTGTCATCGCACTTTCGAGACTTGTAGGTTTAGGATTTCGAGCGATAAAACAACCTCAAGTCATTGGAGAAATTGTAGCAGGAATTATGCTTGGGCCTTCTCTGTTTGGCTTAGTTGCACCAGATTTAGCAACAGCACTTTTTCCAGCCGAAGCCGTTCCCTTCCTCAACGTGCTATCTGAGGTGGGGCTAATATTTTTCATGTTTTTGATTGGTTTGGAACTGAATCCCAAGTATCTCAAAAGCAATTTAGATATAGCGATTTTAACTTCCCACGTCAGCATTCTAGTGCCGTTTTCACTGGGAAGCTTGCTCGCATTGCTGCTGTATCCCATCGTTTCAAATAATAGTGTTTCGTTTACAGCCTTTGCCCTATTTTTGGGCGCTGCCATGTCAATTACTGCCTTTCCGGTGCTGGCAAGAATTATTACAGAACACAACTTGCAGAATACAAAATTGGGGACACTGGCCCTAACTTGCGCTGCGGTAGATGACGTAACGGCGTGGTGTTTGTTAGCGGTGGCGATCGCAGTTACTCGTACTAATTCGATGATCGGTGCTTTGCCGACAATTATTGAGTCTTTAATTTACATTGGTTTCATGCTGACTGTAGTCCGCTGGTTCTTGCAGCGGCTTTCCAAACACTACAACCGCACTGGCAGATTAACACAGTTAGTGCTCTCCGGCATTTACATGGGAGTTTTAGCTTCTGCCTTAATTACTGAATTGATCGGCATTCATTTAATTTTCGGTGCATTTTTGCTGGGTGCTGCCATGCCGAAAAATGCGGGATTAACCAGAGAATTAGCTGAAAAAACCGAAGACTTTGTACTCATATTTCTGCTGCCCATATTTTTTGCTTATAGCGGATTGCGGACTCAAATCGGCTTGCTTAACAGCCCCGAATTGTGGCTGCTGTGCGCCGCAGTTTTGGGAGTGGCAATTATCGGCAAGTACGTTGGCACTTACGTTGCTGCTAGAGTTTGTGGCATCAGCAACCGCGAAGCTTCAGCCCTGGGATGGCTGATGAATACTCGCGGTTTGACTGAACTAATTGTGCTGAATATCGGTCTTTCATTGGGCGTAGTTTCGCCGCTGCTATTTACGATGTTAGTCATCATGGCTTTAGTGACAACTTTTATGACTTCGCCACTGTTGGAGTGGACTTATCCAAAACGGTTAATTAGGTTAGATATTTCCGAAGTAAACTCTGAGGATTCAGAATTAGAAAATTCACAAATGGCTGACAGCAGCGAAGAAACTGCTAACAAATTGCTGCCCACTTATCGAATTTTAGTACCTGTTGCCAATCCCAGCACGCAGAAAGGTTTACTGCGACTAGCGGTAGCGCTGGCGCAGCCGGCGGCTGGTATGGGTGGTGAGGATTTACAGTCGGCGGCGGTTCATCCTCTGAGTTTGATAGAATTAAATGATGACTATGCCTTTGAAAGTACGCCTGCGGAAGCCGATCGCATTATTCAAGAACGTCGCTCGAAATTATCAGAATTGATTGATAGTTTGGAACTGTCTGAGGCGCGAAAATTTGTACATCCCATCATTCGGGTTACTAATGATGTAGCCAGGGAGACGGCACAAATTGCGGAAATAGATCGCGCGGATTTGATTTTAGTAGGGTGGCACAGACCTACTTTTAGCAGCAACCGTTTGGGAGGACGTGTCGGCCAAATTCTCAGCAACGCTAAGGTGGATGTAGCAATTTTTGTTGACCGAGGCCGGGAAAGGTTGAATAACTTGTTAGTACCTTACGCGGCAAACATTCACGATGATTTGGGTTTAGAATTGGCGCTGAGACTGTTAGTTAATAGCGAGGAACGCCGTTTGACGGTGCTGCGGGTGGCGGTTGACGGGGAAGCTGAAAACGAGCTCAGTTACGATTTTCAGCGAGTGATGGAGCAGTTACCAGTTGAGGTACGATCGCGAATTGAAACTCCGATTGTGGAGGCTGCTGAGCCAATTCAAGCAGTGGTGGCGGCTTCTGCTAATGCTGATTTGACTATTGCAGGTACGAGTCGGGAGTGGGGAATTGAGCGCCAAACTTTGGGACAGTATACTGATGAATTGGCTGTGCAGTGTCATTCTTCGCTGCTGATTGCGCGGTGCTACGTTAAAGTGCGATCGCACTTGGCATCGGTACTTCCTCAAAGGTAGTCAGTTGACTGTTGACTGTTGACTGTTGACTGTTGGTTATTTGTGAGTTAATACCAATGCCCGCTGCCCAATTCCCAATTCCCAATTCCCAATTCCCAATTCCCAATTCCCAATTCCCAATTATTAATTACCAAGATTATGAATCATTTAAGCCTCAAATCGCTGGCATTTTATGGGGTTGCGATCGGCTCAGTTGCACTGCTGTTTAAAGTAGTAACTGCTTATGGGGAAACAAATTTAAAGGCGGCCCCGGCAATTGCGGGCAATTATCGCTTCGATCCTCAAAGTTTGCCCGAATGTCTGAAATCTGATGTTTTGGTATTGACAATCGAGCAATCGGGTGTTTATTTGAGCGGTAATTTGCGATCGGGCAGCAGGGAGGGCAGGGAAAAAACAGCCGAAGAGAAACCTTCTCTATTTGGTAAGTGGGAAACTCAAGGATTGAACTTGTCGGGTGCGGTTCCTAATTTAGCTGGTTGCAGCGACTCCACAGCAACCGGTCAAAACAGTTCTGTTAAAATGCGCGGAATTGTGGAGCAAGAAACCCTCAAGGGAAAAATTAGTCTAACTGATAAGGCGGCGGCTACTGATTTTACGGCTCAAAGAGAAGCGGCGGTGCAACCCCAAAAGCCTGAACATTGATTGATTCTAATAGAAAATTAAGAAAGGGGAAATGGGTAATTCTTTGTCGCTTTCTGACCGAAAGCATCCAGGATACAAGCCGCCGGATTCATCCGTCCAGAAATAAAAAACCTGTATCCGATGAAACTTGCCCCCCGAATTTATCCGTGCGGTCAATGCTTCAATCTAAAATCTAAAATCTAAAATCTAAAATCGATTGACTCTTCCCTTCACCCTTGGCGAAGCAAGGAATCACAAAGCGGCGGCGGGGGTGGGGGAGTGGGCGATCGAACTCCGGCCGCCGGAGCTCGCCTGTGACGGTCGGTTGCTGCTAAATTAGAAAATATACGTAAAAGTAAATGATAAAAATAAAGTATCCCAGAGAAGTTCTTGGTTGAGAATTTGTCTTGCTCAAGACCCCCCGTGCCCGTATAGTTTGTTTGGAATGGATGTTGCCGTGATATTAATGCCGTCAGAAACTTCGCTTACCCAGTCAAACCCGTTAATTTTAGACAGTTTGCCAGACTTGTCGCCCTCCGATGGGGGATGTCCCCGCCGAGCCAGATTGCAAATTGACTTGATGTTGCTGGCGATCGAAGCCTTGTATCTCGGAGGTGCGGAAGAAATGCTGGCTGTGTCAAAGGACCTGGAATTGGAATCAATTATCAAAAATCGGGTTGCCCTTTGGCTGATGCGTAATACTAACCCGCTGAGACGCTACACGCAGCGCCGCTCCCTTACGATGGTGGAGGCAAAAGCGCTGGTGGCGATCGCCTGCAATATGGCACGCAAGTTAACCGCGACAATTCGGCAGTTGCTGCTAGATTCGCAGCAGTTGCGATCGAAAAATATCCCCCTCAACCAGCACTTGCCGCTGGCCGAGTATTTAGAACGCTTTCGAGCTCACTTTCGATCGCGCATGAACCCCAAGCGATCGCTAGTTGCAGCTTACGATTCCGATGACAAGCTCAACGAACTAGCTTTGAACTTGTTGAGCAAACTGCTATTTTGTACAGGCACAGCCGGAATGCAGCGCTTCTGGGTTAGCCTGTTTGATGGAGAAGTTGAATAAAAAATGACTATTAGGCGTCAGTACAGTCTGCCAAATTGCACCCTGGTTCTAGAAGGGTTGAGCGATGGATCGGCAGCCAGCCAGTTAGATATACGGCCGGTGCTTTCCATATTAATGAGCGCTGAATGCTATGTTACAGGTCTTGGCGAACCCCTAAGCGGGGGACGAGACTTTTTTGAAAGCTTGGTGAGGGCCGTCAGCAGCTACGCTCAAGAATTTATGAGCGGAGTGCATTATCCCGATCGCTACGGCCCGAATGTGGGTATGGTGCAGTTACACAGAATTGACGGGAATGTGCATCGGTTGACCGTTCTACCCGCCTCCACAGGCAGCGCCACCCAAATCGATCAAAAAACAGAACTGTCGGCAAAAGTTGATTTGACGACGGTACAGCTATTTGACTTGGTAGAGGCGATCGATCAGTTTTTTGCAGACACGCAGACGCTGCCGGAATTGTCCCTGCAATTAACCCCAATTTCCAGGCGTTATATCAAGTCTGCCGAACCTTTGGCGAAGCGGACTTTACCTGCTGTGGTGGGGGTGTCGAGTTTGGCTTTGGCGGCGATGGCGTTTTTCTTGGTGCCGGTGCCGGAAGTCCAGCGCCAGAGAGATCCGGTGCCGCAGCCCAATCCAGCGGGCCAGAATCAGGGGACGCCGAATCCGGGCGGATCGGGTTCGCCTAATCCCAATCCCACGCCCCCTGCTGACGGTTTGCTGCCTGGGACTCAAACTCCGAATGCTGGATCGAGTTCGACGACTCCGAGCCCCGCGCCGCAGCCGGACGCTTCACCGTTGGCCACACCGCAGTCGAGCACTTCACCGGAAAGCACGCCCAGCCCTGTTGCTGAAGGTTTGGCAAGCCCAGATGTGGCAGCCCTGCCAATTACCGATCCAGGGGAAATTGACCTGTTGAGGGGCAAACTTTCCCAGCAAATTGATGGAGTTGTGAAGGATAAGCCTCCGGTTGATGCGGAGTTGGTTTATCGGGTGAGTGTGGCCCCAGACGGGGCGATTGTCGGTTACAAGCCGGAAAATTCGGCAGCAGTTGATCGATCCGAAACGCCGTTGTCGGAGTTGCTTTACAAACCCATTGGCACAAGGCCCCCTGCGGAACCGCTGGCTGATTTCCGGGTAGTTTTGGCACCAGACGGCAAAGTTCAAGTCACTCCTTGGTAATAGTTGATTGTTGACTGTTAACGGTTAAGTGTTGACTGTTAACGGTTGACTGTTGACTGATACCAAATCCCGATTAAATTCTCCCTCAATCTCTTAGTCTGCGGAGGCAGACTTGGTTTTTATAGTAGCGATTTCAATCGCCGAATCATCTACAACAAATCGATTGCTGATTCAAAGCCTTGTCGGTGCGATCGGCTCAATATCTGGGTCAAATCCTCCGACTTGATTTGTGCGAATTATCCACAAAAATGCTCCCTGTTTTAATAAAACTTTGGCGATTTCATCTTGGGTGCGCCTCGGCAACATTGTTCGGTAACTAATAGCAGCTTTTATCAGGGTTGCTATACCAGCAAAAAAGGTTTTTTTCAGTTCAGAATCAATCCCCGCTAATCTCGAATTTTTTCGCCAATCTGGACGAACAATACCGAGGGGCATTAATACTGTTTCTAAACTTTCTCCTAATGCTACTAACTGGTGAAATCTTTGGGTTTGTGCGTCCGTCGGATGTGTTTTCAACCAGTCTTGAATCTGAGGATTTGACTCTATTTCGGAAGTGATTTTTTTAATTGTCGCGTAAATTGCCTGACTTGAATCTTGGACGCAAGAAGTTGCTGGGGTGACTAAACTTGCACCGGTGCCGTCTCCGCTGCGGTAGCGGGCCATCATGATATCTAGTTGCTGGTTTAATTCGGTTAAAGGCGACAAGGTTATCCCGTCAAAATCGTAGTCGCAACACACGCAGTCTAATTTACAGATGATATCACAAACCGGGCGATCGCCCAACCAGCCGCGCTGCAAGTCTCCCATGTAGCTTTGCCATTTGCTGGAACCTGCGACAATTCCGTCGGGATTGTGGGCGTAAACTTGTTTGTATTCTATGTCAAAACGCAGTTCGCTGGTAAAGCGATCGCGCACTACTTTTGCTACTCCGAAAGCAAAATGTCCGGTGACAATTCCCAGCGGTGGCTGTTCGCCTTTTTTCCCGCCGATACCCCCGAAACTGTGAATCACTATCCCGATATCTCCTTCTTGCCAAGGAGAGATGGAAGCGTTTTCTGTAGCATCATTCGGGGTTAACAATACTCTTCTTGCTTGCCCTTTTTGGGCTGGTGTATTTTCCCAATTTTTACTGTTTAAATAAGCTAGAGATTTTTTCAGCCCTAAATGTGTTTCATCTGGTGTTAATTGGGCAATTTTGCGGGGTTCGATTGCCTGCACTACAAATATACTGTCTTCGTCTCTTTCGCCGTAAATGTACCAGCCGTCTGGATTTAAGGGGGATTGTTCGATCAGGTGATTGGTAAACCTCGCTACGCCATTTTTGTCTGGCTGTACTTGTGGAATCCGAATAATTTCGGCGGCGCCGTCAAATTGTTGAGATGTTTTGTTGAAATGCCGGACAATAAATTTGTCGCTGTCGGGTTCTTTTCGCTGTAAAATTGATATTAAGGCGCAGAAACGTCCGATAATTTGTACTGGCTCGCGATCGATCGTGAGTTCCTGGCGATCGCTGCTGCTATAATTAATCGCAATCACCGGCCTGCGTAGCATCACAGTCACGCTGTCTTCAAGTCTGCTACCTGCTAGAGTTTCTAAAGGGCCGACATTTCGCCAGCCGTTCAATCTCTCTGGATGGATATTGCCAGATTTTTGACTTTTTTTAGTTTCTTGTGTGAAGTTTATATCTTGACTGACTGCGTGGACAAAAAACTGTACTTCGCGATTTGTACTCCATTTCAAAAATGCTGTTTTTCCAATGAAATTTTTATATTTTTTGGGGGCATTTATTACTTCAAAAAAAACCGTACCGTAAGGCTGGCGCTGTTCGTTTAATGGCAAAATTAACCGCCCGTGCCAAAGGGCTATCGGCTTGTAAAGATAGGCAACTGATGCTGAATTTTCGCAGATTATCTCCGGCTCAAAATCTATTGAAATATCGCTTTTTTCTCCAAAAATAGTAGCAGTTAAATTGCCGTCACTTTCTACAAATCGGGGTTCTAAAAAAACCTTTTCAGGTCGTGAAAAATTAGCGGTTAAATGACCAGTATTTTTTGTGGTCGAGCGTCTAAAGAGGTGAGATTTCTCGAATTTTGCTTGCAACCAATTTAGGAAAATGCGAATAAAAATAAATGCTGTTAAACCAAACACAACAGCTAAAATAATCAGCCCCAAGGTCAAAATGAATTGGTTGAAAGACTGACCTGATACTAAAAAAAATGTTGGCCAGATCAAAGAAAATGCCGCCATAATATCTAAAAACGAGTTTTAGGTTCGATCCAGTCTGTGCTGGCTTGACTGCCGAAAACTAGGGGTTTGTCCTCGGTGACAGGTACCGTTTGCCCTGTCATATCCACTGCACACAGAGGCCAAGATCGATCGCCCAAATTGCCGGCGCGGAACAGAACTTTTCCGGGACAAACTTGACTCCAACCCAACAATACAGCATGAGTGTAAAGACTGCGAGCGGGAGCAACGGTATAAGTATAATTATCATTTTTGTCCCAAATGACACCGTAGTCGGACATATCGGAAGAGTTGAAAAGTGCTTCAAATTCGCGGGCGAGAATGCGGGAACCGTCTTGATTCCAAGAAACAGGCACTAAAATGGCGATCGTCCCGGACATATCTGTATCATCGCTAGCATACATCCCACTTTCGGCTAGTGGCGAAGCAGCCGCCACTGTTTGCAGTTCCCCGGTTTTGAGATTTTCCACAAACATGACGCTGCTAACCCGACACCGGGAGAATTCCGGCTGTACTTGCAACTCAATTCGACTGTAAGCTGCGTATTGGCCGTTAGTTGATACTAGGGATGGACTGCGATAATAGCGGAGGCCTGTGCCGGCAGTGGAGCTCACTTTAGCATGAGTGGCACTAATCCATTCCCAAGGAACGGGATAAGGGCTATTTAAAGGGTCAGTCATCGGTTTTTTTTCCAAAAGTTTTACTGAATTATCCAACAGATTCAGGCTTGCAGGCAACGGATTAGACACCCGGTTTCTGCCTCGATGCTTCGCCACCAAACCCCAGATTTATAGAAACCGGGTTGATTTTTTAGATTTTAGATTGGAGGATAAATCTCAAATCTCAAATCTCAAATTTCAAATCGGATAGGTAAGATAGTATCGAAATTAATCTGGTATGTACACTGAGAGGGATGAAATATGACGCGATCTTTTAACCAAAAACCTTCAATCCCCCCCACTCGCGTCTCCAAGTCGCCGGGAAAAGGTTTGCTTGTACTGTCGCTGATTTTTCGACTGCTGCTGCTGGGGGTGGGCAGCGGTTTTGCGTGGGTTTTGGGGATGGCGATCGCTCAAATTTATCCGTCAGGCGCGACGGAAATGCCGGTGGCAGAGAGATTGCTGCGTGTAACTCAAAATTTGACCTCCACCCCGAAACGCGCCCCAGCAACGCCAATTCCGGCGCTTCCGCCACCAACCGCTACACCAACTCCCCAGTCAAAAGTTAGTCCTGCCCAGAGAGAGAAATTGCAGTCGGATTTGAGACAGTTGCAGGGCGAACTCAACGCGCTGATTGGTCGGACGGCGGCTTTGGAGAGTCAGTTGGGCAGCAGCCGCCCGACGGAAACTTTGGAAAAGCGTTTGCAGTTGATGTCGCGGGAATTGGCGGCGCCGGAAACGGCGGCAAGTCTTGCCCCTGCTTTACCGGCGATCGGCAGCAGCCCCAGTCTGAACCCTGAAACGGTTAATACTGCGCCACAGAATGCCAATAATCCGGTGTTTGGGGGGGATGGGCTGATGGTGACTCTGCCCAGCGATGTTTTGTTTGATACTGGCAGCATTTCTTTGCGCGCGGGAACTAATGCGATTTTGGACAATTTGGTGGCGGAGTTGGGCAATCATGAGGGGGCAACTGTGCGGGTTGCGGGCCACACTGACGACGCGGGGGAAGCGGCGGACAATCGCAATGTGTCGTTTGCGCGGGCTCAGGCGGTGGTGCAGTATTTGTCTGGTGTACTCGGTCAGAAGTATCATTGGGTGGCGATCGGCTATGGAGAAAGTAGCCCTTCGGTGGATAATAGTTCTGATACTAATCGGCAGCGCAACCGCCGCATTGAAGTGGCAATTAGTCCTTAGTCAGCGGACTTGTGGATACTAGATTTATTGCATGAATCTTTGATTGATAGTCAACCGCAGATGTCAGGCAGATAAACACGGATAAACGCAGATATTTTCCACAGAGGTGAGCGAATGCTGGCAATTGGAGTCTACTGTGTTGAATTCTCAAGGCGTAAGCTGCTATCACGCTGAAGGTGTCAGAGGTGGCAAGTCAGAATTATTTTTAGCCTGATCTATTGCCTCTCGATGTTCGCTCCTAAGTTTGGGTTTTAAATACAAGTTTTCAATCAAAGCTGCCACTCCCGCAAACCAAGGCGGCACAATTACGGCCCCAATGATTCCTAATACTTGAACGCCTCCCAACACAGACAGCAATTGATATAAAGGATGCACACCAACCGATGAACCAACCAGCAAAGGATCGAGGACGTAAGTTTCTAAATTCTGGATGATTACAAATAATAGTAATACCCACAAAAGTACCCAGCCACCTTTAGCTAATGCTACGATTAATGCTGGTACTGCTCCTAACACTGGGCCGATGAAGGGAATCAAGTTGGTAACACCTGCGATCGCACCCAAGCCTAAAGCAAATTCCGGCATTCCCAAAATGCTCAAACCTGTGGTAATAAATATCCCTAAAATGCCCGAAACTAACACTCGCCCGCGAATATAACTCCCCATTCTTTGACCGATGGGCGCGGCTTGTGCGGCTAATCTTGTGTCCCAAGGTTTAGGAAAAAATTGCACCAAACTTTTGATTAATGTGTCGCTGTCGGCAACCATATAACCTGAAATAAATAATGCTAAAACTAGGCTGAAGAAACCGCCTAGAATGCCTCTTGTTAAACTGTACGATCGCAAAACCAGTTGTTGACTCGATCGAATCAGCCAATTAGTCAGCGATTGAGTGTCCACCAACTGACCCACCAGGGTTGGGGCATCGTCGGTGAGGCGACTCAATACATTAGTTGCCACAGTTCGCAAACTTTCGACATAAACTGGTAGCTGCCGCAGCAGTAACTCTATTTGTTCGATTACCGTGGGCCCGATTAACACTACCGTCCCGCTAAATCCGCCGATGAGAGTTAAATAAACCATAATCACCGCCAGCCAGCGGGGAACCCGCATCGTTTGGGCCCAATTAACGATCGGGACGATCGAAGCCGCCAGCACAACTGATATCATTAGAATTACTAGCAGGCTCCGCAATTGCCACAGCAACACTAGGAGTAAGGACGATGCTACAATTAGCAGCAAGTTAGGTAAAGAAATGGTAATCCGCTGTTCTGACATGATTAAGTAATCAAGGTTTGTATTGGCGCTTATGTCATCCCGCAGGGCGGGTTTATTTATATTCTCATTTGCCCAATCTATGTCGGGTAAAACCCGTACCTACTCATATTATAATAAAAAGTAACATTGGTTCAAAAAAAAATAAGATGCAACCGCCATATTCAACCCAAGATTTCTCCACCCTTTCGCCTATAAAATCACCAACGCTGTTTTACGAATGGCAAAATTATCGCTGTGCTTATGAAATTTATAACCCAACTACTGCGACAGAAGATAGCATCCCTTTGTTATTAATTCATCCGATAGGAGTTGGTTTGTCAAGAATCTTTTGGCATAGATTTTGTGATAGTTGGTACAAAGCAGGCAACACTAATCCGATTTATAATCCCGACCTTTTGGGCTGCGGCGATTGCGAAATGCCGGCTGTGGCTTGCTATCCAGACGATTGGGCCGGACAGTTGCAGTATTTCTTGGAAACTGTAGTCAAAAAACCTGCGATCGTACTCGTGCAAGGTGCTTTACTGTCTGTAGGCTTGGCTTTAGCAAAAATTCAGCAGGAAAGTGGCTCCAATTTCATTCGTGGCTTAGTTCTCGCAGGACCTCCAGCTTGGGCTGTGATGAACAAACATTCGACAGAAAGACAGCAAAGAATTGTCTGGAATTTATTAGGTTCTCCCTTGGGAAATGCTTTTTACCGCTACGCCAGACGCGCTGAGTTTTTGCGTTCTTTTTCTGTGAAACAACTGTTTGGCGATGCGACAAAAGTTGACAGCGAATGGTTGGATTCTTTGCAGGCTGGGGCGGCGAATCCTGACAGCCGGCACGCGGTTTTCTCGTTTTTAGCGGGGTTTTGGCGCCAGGATTATAGCGGTACGATTCAAAAGTTCGATCGCCCCGCACTCATTGTGATGGGAGAAAAAGCCTCAAGCATCAGTCAAGCGGGTAAGGAAGAGAAACCGGATGAAAGATTAGCGCAATATTTGGCTAACTTTTCCAATGCGGAAGGTTTATTAATGCCGGGGCGCAATGTTTTGCCCTATGAATCCACCGCAGAATTTGTCGCGGCTGTTGCCGAATTTGTGGATAAGTTAAAGCGGATATAACTTTTCCACGACTAAGCTAAACTTAAACAAAAGTGTACTCAACTCGGTCTTGTCATGAGCTATCGCAACATCATTACGATCGAACCAGGTAAACGCGGTGGAAAGCCTTGCATCAGGCGAATGCGAATTAGCGTGTATGATGTGTTGGGTTGGCTAGCAGCGGGAATGTCTCACGCTGAGATTCTAGACGATTTTCCTGAGTTGACGGAGGAAGACATTAGAGCGTGTTTAGAATTCGCCGCTGACCGAGAACGCTGTCTGATTGCTGTTGTAGGTGGCACTTGAAACTGCTGTTTATGAAACTTCTGTTTGACCAAAACTTAAGCCGGAAACTGGTAGCTCGACTTGCAGATATTTTCCCTGACTCTAGTCATGTTCAGTTCCACAATCTGACGGAAATAGACGATAGCGAGATTTGGGAGTTTGCAAAGGCTCAAGGCTTTTGTATTTAACGCAGGACGCGGACTTTGCTGAACGAAGCCGTCTTTACGGAGCACCTCCGAAAGTGATTTGGCTGCGATGCGGTAATGCACCGACCAGTAACGTGGAAGCAATTTTTCGGTCTGGAGTTGAAACAATTCAAGAATTTATTGGCAACATCGCATTAGATTGTCTTGAACTTTACTAATGGGAGTTTTTAACCGCAGATATTAGTAGATGAACACAGATGAACGCGGATGGAATTTCATCTGCGTTCATCTGCGGTTAAAAAACTCTAAATTTCAACTCCGGTGCCAGATGGTTGTACCATCTTTTTGATCGATCAGAGTAATTCCCTTATCCTTAAGTTCGTTCCGAATTCTATCGCCCTCAGCAAAATCCCTCGCTTTCCGGGCATCTTTCCGCTGCTGAATCATCGCCTCAATCTCCGCATCACTCAAACCGTCAACAGCATCATTGCTATCACTTTCCGGCTGAACTTCTAAACCCAAAACCCCCGCCAAACTCACCAAAGTTACCCATTTTTGCTGCAACAAATCCGGTGAGGTTTCTGTTTTTCCCTGATGCACTAAAACATTGCCTTCTTTGGCCAATTCCTTAGCCAATTCAAACAAAACCGTCACAGCGCCGGGAGTATTGAAATCATTGTCCATCGCTGATTGGAATTCCTCCACAGCTTTGCTATACTGTCTAGTTTTCTCAACGTCCCAACTCAGTTGAGAACCGTATCGAAGGCCAAACAGCAAACCTTCATTGATGGTATTCCAGCCATTTCGAGCGCTAGCGATCGCCTCTTCGGTAAAATCAATTTGACTGCGGTACTGCGCCATCAACGCAAACAGCCTCACCGCCATCGGTTCCACCGCTTTTGACTTCTCGCTTCCTTCCTTCTTACTCCCCCCTTTACCAAGGGCGGGCTGGGGGGGGTTAGATTCCAAATCACCCGACCAATTCCCCTCCAACAAATCGCGAATTGTAATAAAATTGTGCAAAGATTTCGACATCTTTTTGCCATTGACAGTCACAAAAGCATTGTGCATCCAATAATTAGCAAGTGACTTGCCCGTCGCGGCTTCAGATTGAGCAATTTCGTTTTCATGGTGCGGAAAAGTTAAATCCGAACCGCCGCAGTGAATGTCAATTGTTTCGCCTAAGCAATCGCGCACCATCGCCGAACATTCGATGTGCCATCCGGGGCGACCTTTTCCCCAAGATGAATCCCAAGCAGGTTCACCGGGTTTAGCGCTTTTCCACAGGGCAAAATCCGAGGAATCTTGCTTTTTTTGAGCTTCTATTTCTGCGGTTTCCAATCTACCGCTAGCCCCGGCTTGCATTTCTTCCAACTTGCGGCCGGAAAGTTTTCCGTAATCGGGAAATTGCCTCACCTTGTAGTAAACGTCGCCGCCGGAAGCATAGGCATAACCTTTATTTTCTAATTCGTGAATCAGCCGTTTAATGCCGTCGATTGTATGGGTGGCGCGGGGATATTCATCAGCCTTGAGAATATTCAGCTTGGCCATATCTACGAAATAGGCCTCGATGAAGCGTTCCGCCACGGCTTCCATTGTGGAATTGGTTTCGCGGGCGCGGTTGAGAATTTTGTCGTCAATATCTGTAAAATTCTGCACGTAGCGCACATCGTATCCCCGCCACATCAGATAACGCCGCACCATGTCCCAAACAATGTAAGCGCGCGCATGGCCGACGTGGCAGTAATCGTATACCGTAACGCCGCAGCAGTACATCCGCACCTTTGGGGGTTCGAGGGGTTCAAAAGGTGATTCGCGACGGGTCAAGCTGTTGTAAAGCGTTAGGGGCATGGGATTTGAGATTTGGGATTGATGTACTGCTCTAATTTATTATATTGCGGTTGGTGAATCTTTCGGTGTTACTACCAAACATCTGTTAAATCTAAGACAAATCCCGGTAACACATCTTCCCCTGACAAAGTGTTGGGATTATCTAATATTTCCACATCCTGATTTTGTCTGTGTATTTCGACTTTCTTATTTTTGCGATCGGTTAACCATCCCAAAATGGCTCCATTTGCGATGTATAGCGGTTCTCAAGAAAGTGAAATACACGGGCTAGTTCGATTCCCCATGCTTTTAGACCCGATGCCCAATCCCCAAGAGCACCTCATGTTACTGAGAAAGGCTATATTCCCGCATTTTTTATTGCAATGGTTCCAGGTTGTCCGACTTAGAACGCAATACAGATTCATAAGAAATAGCGACCTTAGAAGGGAAGAGAGAAAGTAGTATGTCAACAGATGCTAGAATATGTCAGCCCCAAAGTTGCCATTTTTTTATCCAAACAGTAACCAAAACGGTTAAAGGGCGATCGCGCACGCTTAACAGTTATTTACAGTTTGTAGGGGGAGTTGACAGTGAAATATAAAGAAAAGAATAGTTTCAAAACAGGAGTCAAATGGCTACTGTGGTCTAGTTTTCTCACTCTAGGCATCGGCGGGGGCTTATTTGTCTACGGGTTATATCAAAATCGACCTCCAGAACCTATAGGAGTGCGCTTGATCCCCGTCAAACTTGGCGATATTGAAGATACGATTAATGAAAGCGGCACTATTGAATTGGCTGGTCAACAAACTCTTAAATCTCCCGTTGATGCTACTGTTGATGAAGTGTTAGTAAAAATCGGGCAAAATATCACATCTGGCCAGAACTTAATCACTCTTCGTAACCCCCAAAAACAAACAATTCTCAGCAAGCAAGAGTTGGTGATTCAAAAAGAAAAACTCACTCTAGAAAGCTTACGCCAAAAACTTGTCGCAGCCCAGGAAACGCTCAGTACCGCCCAAGAGAGAGTTCAAAATTATAAATCCGGGCAAAATAACGATTTATTAGAAATTAAAAAACAGGAAATTGCCTTAGCAAATAATCGCAAAAAAGTTGTTGACGCCGAGGTGGTTTTGGCTGCTGCTGATCTGAAACTTACCGAGCAAAAAGCCTTATTTGAAAGAGGTTATATTTCGAGAAATGACGTGCGATCCCAAGAAGACGAAGTTCGCAATGCTAAAGTCAGTTTACGAAACGCACAGTCTCAAATCAACACCGATATGCTCGAACTCAAAAGTCGGCAAATTCAGCGACAAGATAAAGAGCAAGAACTTCAGCAACAAGTGAGCGCTGCTCAGTCAGGAGTGCGACAAGCTCAGTTAGATGTTGCTACAAATAGCCCCAATCTCCAAAGCTCTCTGCTTGAGTACCGAGAAAAAGAACAGGAATTAAAAAACAATGTGGTGACTGCATCTATTGATGGCAAGGTACTTAATATTCAAGTTAAAAATGGCGACGGGGTGCTGCGAGGAACAGAGCTTTTGACATTAGGCGACCCTTCACAAGAACTGGTAAAACTACAGCTTTCTACGCTCAATGCTGCTAAAGTTAGACCCAATCAGTCCGTTCGCATCAGCATTATTGGTCCCAATTCTAATCAGTTTTCAGGAAGAGTAGAAAGCTTGTATATTCTTGCTCAAAGTGGTGATAGTAAAGGAAATGACGGCTCTAATCAAGGCAGTCAACCAACGGTCCCTGCAACAGTAAGACTCGATGCTCCAACCCGGACTTTGATTCCAGGGAGTCAAGTGAATGTGGAGATCATTTTGCAGCAGCGCCAGAAGGTAGTAGTTTTGAATACGGAGGCAATTGTGCGATCGGAGTCTAAGCCTTTTGTGTGGATTCGTGACAATCAAGGCAAAGCCCAGAAACGGTCAGTTACATTAGGTTTAGAAGGGTTAACTCAGGTGGAAGTAACTTCCGGTTTGCGGTCAGGTGACAGTGTTGTGATACCCCCTCCTGAACCTTCCTTAAAGCCAGGAACTCCTATTCAGGAAGAAAAAACAACTAAAAAGAAAGAAAAAACAGAGGGTGACGATATCGAATAAAAATTAAAGAGTAGGATAAAATTAGCTAATTTTATTAATGTCCGAAATCTTAATTTTTGATTTTTAATTACTTATGAGCCTTTCTCCTATTGACCTACTCCGCCTAACTTGCCTGTCCCTAAGTGGCAATCTTTTGCGTTCTGTCCTAACTACAGTTGGAGTTTTTATGGGTGTAGCTGCGGTCAGCGCAACGCTGCAAGTTGGCAACATTAGCCGCGCCGTGATTGCCAAGCAATTAGCTGAGAGAGAAGCCCCTCAAGTGCGAATCTTTATGTGGGGTGACACAAGCTTGAAATTAGAAGATATGGAATTTTTGCGGCAAAGGCTGAAAGGAATTCGGGCGATTAGCGCCGAAAATTGGTTTGGCTTTAATGACAATAAAGTTATATTTCAGGCGCAAAAAGCGCAACCTAATATGGTCGCGGTTTCTCAAGATAATTTATTGACATCGGGGCGGCGATTAATGACGGGGCGTTTTTTTTCCCCTAGTGATTTTGCTGACTATCGACCCGTAGTAGTAATCGATGAATGGCTGGGATCGCTACTTTTTACAGGTGACATGGAACCTGTAGGTCAGCGCATTTATGTTGACCGCAGACCTTATATTGTGATCGGCGTGATGGAGAGTAAGCAAGATTCTTCGGAAAAACCAACAGGTGAAATGTTGGTGTCGATGTCGGTTTACAAGGCTATAACAGGGAGCCAGAGAATTAACTCAATTTCGGTGCGCCCTTACAATCTCAAAGATATTAAAGGGATGGAAAAGCAGGCCAAAAAGGTTTTGAAGCAGCGCTTTCCCCAGGCAGAAATTTATGTTAGCAACAATGTTAAGAAAATTTTGGAGCAGCAGGAAACTCTGGATCTCTCTTCGCGGGGACTATTGGCGGTGGGGGTAATTTCGCTGCTGGTGGGAGGTATCGGTATTGCTAATATTACGATCGCGGCGGTGATGGAACGTACCCCCGAAATTGGTTTGAGACGTGCGATCGGGGCTACTCAGAGAGATATAATGTTGCAGTTTATTCTAGAAGCAGTAATTCTGAGTTTAGCGGGGGGAATTGCTGCTATTGTGACGGTACACGGGTTAACGGTGGTGGTAGCTGATGTTTTTAAGTTGCCTTATAAATTTGACAGCAACACAGCAGCTTTGGCTCTAGGATCGGCATTAGCGGTGGGTGTAGGAGCGGGATTTTTCCCGGCTCTGCGAGCTAGTCAACTCGATCCTGTTAAAGCGCTGCGTCAAGGGTAGTCATCCCGTAGGAAATCGCCATAAAATTACTTGCAGGAATAACTGAGTTAGCATGACTGAGCAACCGCACGAAGATTATCTCCCAAATAGCGATTCCCCTGCTCGGTACGATATTCCTTGGATATTTCGTTTTAGCCTCGTTATGCTTGCAACCTGTGGGCTATTGACGATAGTTGCTGTTGCTTTTAAGTCTAGTTCAACCGTAAAAACTGATGTTAGCTCTAAATCGGCGATCGCGCGCAAAAATTTGCCAGTTACCACTGAAAAATATCTCCCACACATCCAAAATCTACCGCAAAATCAGGCGCTTATTAAACCCCCAAATCAGAGAGAAAAGCTAACTACAAACCAGAGAATACTTATTCCTCAATTTCCCGACGAAAATCCAACAAGTAAAATCAAACACTCACCCATTCCCCATTCCCAATCCCCACTTCCAAATTCCCAAGTATTAACAACTTCTACTCAAAAAAAAACTGTTCAACCAAAATCAATAGTTATTGCTGAAGCTCCACCGAATCCAGAAATAACAGCAGAACCAATACCTAAAAATAGCCAAAATCTAACTATTCGACAGCAATCTATAGCGGATGAATTAGGGGTTGAACTAACACTACCAGAAGTTGTGTTTTTAGGCTTAGAAAACAACAGAGATATCAAAAATAAATATCTAGAACGCATCGCCCAAAAACAAGATTTATCCGTAGCAGAAGGTTTATTTGTCCCTAGTTTTACACCGAAACTGTCCGTTTCATCAATTCGTTGGAGGAATGGGGGAAGAGTCGCCACTACTGGCGAAGTCGATTTATCTGCCCAGGTGAGTGTCAAAATTCCCACAGGAGGAAATATAAGTTTTGTTTGGAGTAGTGAACAAGGACAAGATGCGAATGGTTTTGGCATTAATAGTGAAGGTTCTTTAAGTCAAAATCTAACGTTAAATTTTACCCAACCTCTGTTAAGGGGAGCTGGAGTTGCTGTCAACCGAGCACCAATTGAGATTGCTCGCCTGAGTGAAAAAAGAAATATTCTGAGTTTGAAATCGAAGCTAATTGAGATAATTACTGAAGTAGTTTTAACCTATAGAGAGTTGATCAAGGCTCAGGAACAAGTTAAAATTTCACAAAGTTCTCTGGAAATTGCCCGTCAAGAATTGCAGACTAATCAGGTTTTGATTGAGGCAGGAAGGCTAGCAAAAGTTGATATTTTTACAAGTGAAAAAGCTGTGGCAGATCGGGAAGTGACAGTATTAGCTAGTGAGGAGCAACTGAAGAAGGCAAGATTAGCACTGTTGCAAGTTCTAGACCTCGATCGCAATCTTAATATAATAGCAAGAGAATCTGCTGCTGTACAGACTAACCCTCTGGATTTCGATAATGTTTTACCATTAGCTCTGTCAAATAGTCCTGATTATTTACAAGTACAGCTTGACCGGGAAATCGCTAAATATAACTTGCTCGTAGCGGAAAATAATCGAAAATGGAAATTGGATGTAAATGCAAGTATTAATAATAATGCTACCAATCTTTCAGACAGCAGCTCGGATTTGAGAGCGGGACTGGTTTTGACTCGCGAATTTGGAAATAGAGGAATTGAGCGAGATTTTCAGAATAGTCGTGTTAAGCTATTACAAGCTGAGAATATGTTAAAGGAGTCCAATCAAAAACTGGAAGTTGAGGTCAGAAATGTAATTCGAGATATAAATTTGAATCTTAAGCAAGTAGAACTAGCTCAAAGGTCAAGGGAGTTAGCGCAAAAGCAATTAGAAATAGAGCGAGACAAAAGAACATTGGGAGTGGGAACTTCCCGGAGTATCGATATTGTGACTTTTCAGAAGGATTTAATAGAGGCTAGAAATGCAGAACTTAATGCGAGGATTGCCTATTTTAATGCTTTGACAAATCTTGATAAAATAATAGGTACTACTTTGGAGACTTGGCAGGTGAGGATTGAAAATGAACAATGATGTTAGTTAGTTGTTATCGGATTGAATGAGACTTGTCAGTAATTCCCACCAGCCTCCATCGGATTGGGATCCGTAGAATCAGCCGTCAAGCAGATAGGTACAAGGCTAAACATTTCATTCTTCACAGTAGAAATCTGAAAGTGTTTCTCAAATGTTACAACTGCGTTGTGCCTACTTGAATGGTTAATTTGCAGTCTAATATTTTTGCAAAATCGGGATGCTCCCGCGAAGCCTTCTTGTTAGAAGGATTATATAGAAAGTCTTCCACTTTGTCATATTCGCAAAGACATATCCATTCTAAACGATCGCCCCCACCCTCCAAACCCATCAAAAGCCCCCTATCCCAATATGTCATCAAATCCTGATATTGGCTTCAACACCGATCCCCTAAACCTCGCCAATGTCAAGATTCCCTGACATATTGATCCCCAAAATCACGAAAATGCGTATAAGTACCCAGGATTGAGGCAAAAGACCCCTTGACCCGATCGCAACTTGTCTGCAACATTAAGTCATGACAAAGCGATCCCAAAGAAATGCTTCGATTAAGCAGCACTGGGAGTCGAAATAGCGCGTGTGCTGCCAGCACAGCGTTGCTAGCAGCACCGATCGCACTTACAAAATCGATCTTGTCAATCAAGAATCGACAGATAAAGCTTTATTTAGATCGAACGGTGCGCGCAGAAGCCAATAAGTCGAAACCCCCGATCGCATGGGGGAAAAGACAAGCTAAAAACAAGCAAGGCTTCAAAGGTTGGAGAGATTTGGAAGCTCCATAATATGTGGATTTAAAAGAGTTTCTAACTCAAAAAGTCAACACAATTGTGTTGAAAGAAAAAAATCTAACCCGCCATCCCAAATTAGTGGAGAACGAACTCATGGCAAAAGAACGCCCACCATTAGAAGAGATGACTTTGCGACAACTCCGCAGAGTTGCTAGCGAATGTGGAGTCTCTCGCTACAGCCGGATGCGGAAATCGCAACTCCTGGCATCAATTCAAGAGATTCAGCGCACCAAATTTTCCTACAGCCCATCTCGCAAACTAGAGGCACAAGAAGCAGTGGAAGCAGCAAAGTTTGAACTAGGTCAAGAAGATAGAACAGGCGGTTCTTTGTCGTCTGTAGATGAAGGTTTAGCAGATTTGCCCAACGGCTACGGCGAAAGCCGGGTGGTGTTAATGCCCCGCGACCCAGAATGGGCCTACACTTACTGGGACATTCCCAACGATCGCAAAGAAGAGTTGCGTCGCCAAGGAGGACAGCAACTAGCCCTGCGGATCTACGACGTTACAGATGTTAACCTCGACATTCAAAGCCCGCACAGCATTCAAGAATATCCCTGCGACGAACTGGCGCGGGAATGGTACGTGCCAATCCCCGTGAGCGATCGGGACTACGCGATCGACATCGGCTACCGCTGTGCAGATGGCCGCTGGCTGGTATTAGCTCGATCGGCAGAAGTCCGCGTTCCTCCCGTCTATCCCAGCGACTGGATTGAAGACCAATTCATCACCCTCGACTGGGAAGAAGACTTGCAAGGCAAAACCTTCGCCGAACTGGTTCCTCCGGCCAAGAAACTCGCACAAGCAGCCAATGGCTTCGGTTACAGCACCGAAAACGCTATCTACGAACAAATCTTCGGCATGGCAGAATCTGCCGAATCCCTGCGCGTAGCCGGTTCTATTTTCGGTTCCATGCAGCACGTCGCCGGTTCCGTCCAGCAAGTCGGCATCCACGAACAAGCTCTCAGTTCCTATGTGTTCCCCTCCGGCGTCGGAATGTGGGCGGCTCCCACCATGTCTGGCCTCACCGCGTCGGGTGTCGGTATGTCCGGCCTCACCGCGTCGGGTGTCGGTATGTCCGGCCTCACCATGTCGGGTGTCGGTATGTCCGGCCTCACCATGTCCGGTTTCGGTATGTCCGGTGTCGGTATGTCGGGAGTTGGCTTCGCCGCCCCGATGCGCCCCCGCCAGTTCTGGTTAGTTGCTGATGCCGAACTGATCGTTTACGGCGCCACCGAACCCGACGCTACCGTCTACGTAGGCGGACAGCCGATTAAACTCAATCCGGACGGCACTTTCCGCTTCCAGATGTCCTTCCAAGACGGCTTAATCGACTATCCGATTTTTGCAGTAGCCGCAGATGGCGAACAAAACCGCGCCATCCACTTGAAATTCAACCGCGAAACCCCAGAACGGCGCACCAATACCAAGGAAGATGCTGTTGTAGAATGGTTGGGCTAATCGCTCGCGGTCGATCGAGAAACAGGCAATAGTGCAGGTTTGTGCCAATTTTTTAACCATCACAAGGCATAGCCTCAGCCGATCGTGATTTGTTAAGGTTAATCCCAGACAACAACCCATAACACCCCCTATACACCGTTCTCCTGTTTTGAGGAGCGGTGTTTTTTGTATTTAGAAGGAAGAAGGAAGTTCGGCAGCGGATTCTGTAACGGATGTAACGGATATAACGGAGCCACGGAAGGAGGAAGAAGGAAGAAGGAATAGGGAATAAGCTATTACGCATTTAAATTGGAAATTCGGGACAGGCTAGAAGCCCGTCCCACAAAATTTTTATTGATTTTTGACACACAATTTAAATGTTGAACAGCTTAAGGAAGAAGGAATAGGGAAGAAGTTGCAATCAACCGTTTATGTTTGTGCGATTAAGAACGTCCTAATCATCTTGGCGGTTGCTATATAAAACCCGGTTGCTGGGTGTCAAAAGTGTGTAATACAAAATCCGGCTTTAATACCCCGTTGATTCTTTAGTCTCAAGCGAGAGGGATAAAAATTTGACTCTTGAGCTGTTTCAACCGCCGACTTTTATCAAGTCAGACAATTCTCTCAATATCTATCTGTAGATAGATGTTTACTTAAATCCCATTCTAGCTAGTGAAATAAAAATTTGCACTCTTCACTCAAGCATTATTAAGTAAGCTAAAGTTTACTTAAATTTTTATTGCACAAACTCGCTAAATCCAGCGAAACAAAAGAAAGCGAGTTATGAGAGAAAGAAGGCGATCGCACCGCCATTTCTCAAAAGCAAATGCAAAAAATAAATTCCCCGCAGCAACGAAGCCAGAAGCGTCCCCGTCTTTTAGCCTTATTCGTTGTCACATTAGCCACCGTCTTGCTTTTATTTATTCTGCCGGCACTGACTCAACAGCCAGTCGTGCTCACCATGTTAATGCAAGGTCAAGACCTTGTTAACTGGAAACCCTTTGTCAAAGAATTTGAACAGAAAAACCCCAAGATTCGCATCAACCTCATAGAAGGGCCTTTTGACAGCAACCTCATAGAAAATCTTTACACATCTGCCTTTCTTTTAGGCGAATCGCCCTACGACATCATCAACATGGATATTGTCTGGGTTCCCAAATTTGCAGCCGCAGGTTGGGTAAGGGATTTGACAGACAGAATTCCCCCCGAACAACTATCAAAATTCATCCAAGGTAACGTCGAAGGCGGGCGGTATCGGGGCAAACTTTACCGCATTCCCCATGCTTCCGATGCCGGAATGCTTTATTACCGCAAAGACATTTTAGAACAAGCGAAAATTCCAGCGCCGAAAACCTTTGAAGATATGGTAAAAATCTCTCACAACTTGCAGAAACAGGGAAAAGCAACTTGGGGTTATCTGTGGCAAGGTAAACAATACGAGGGAGTATCTGCGATGTTTGTCGAGGTACTCTCCGGTTTCGGCGGCTTTTGGGCTAACCCTGAAACTTTTGAAGTTGGGTTAGATAAACCGGAGGCAATTAAAGCAGTGGAATTTCTCAAAAATACGATCGCCTCTGGCATTTCTCCTCCGGGTGTCACCACCTACGGAGAAGAAGAAACCCGGCTTTTGTTTCAAAATGGCAAAGCACTGTTTTTACGAAACTGGCCGTATGTTTGGAAGCTGGCAAATGCCGAAGGATCGAATGTTAGAGGCAAAATTGCGATCGAGCCAATGCTCAGCAGTACCGGTAAAACAGGCGGTTCCTGCTTGGGCGGCTGGGGCTGGGGAATTGCCAAAACCTCAAAACATCCAGAACAAGCGTGGAAAGCAATTCAGTATCTTACCAGCGAGGAAACCCAACGCAAATTTATTTTACAAACCGGTTTAGTTCCCAGTTACAAATCCTTATTTACCAACAAAGAAATAGTAGCCAAATATCCCCACTACCCGCAACTGCTAAAAGTAGTGGAACGATCAGCTTTGCGCCCGCCCCTGGCACAATACGCTCAAGCTTCTGATATTTTGCAGCGTTATTTGAGTTCAGCTTTTACCGGGAGAATGAGTGCAGAACAAGCAATGAAAGCAGCAGCTAGCGAAACTCGCAATTTATTAGGCAGTTTGAAACAACCCCAAGCTTCCTAACTTCTAGCTTTCAGATCAATCCCCCCTAGCCCCCCTTAATAAGGGGGAGATTGGAACCTTCAAAGTATTTTTTAAAAAGGGAAGAATTGGAACGTTCAAAGTCCCCCTTATTAAGGGGGATTTAGGGGGATCGAGAGTCGGCTACAAGCGAGAGATACAAAGTCCATCTTATTATTAAGATCAAACGAGAAAAAGGTGAGCAATATGCAATTAGACAAGATGCGACAGCGCGAACAAAAAACCGGATGGATATTAGTAGCACCAGCTTTGATAATTCTGATGCTAGTATTTGCTTACCCAATATTGCGCGCTTTTTGGCTGAGTTTATTCACCCAAAACCTCGGTACAGAATTAAAACTGGTTTTTTCCGGTTTTGCTAATTACAGTCGAATGTTAGGCGACGGGCGTTTCTGGCAAACTTTAGGCAACACCACTGTATTTACTGTCGCCTCTGTTGTGCTGGAATTAATTCTCGGTATGGGCATTGCCTTAGTCTTAAATCAATCCTTCGCAGGGCGCGGCATTGTTCGCACAATCTCTCTGCTACCTTGGGCGCTGCCGACTGCATTGATGGGAGTAGCTTGGGCGTGGATTTTTAACGACCAATACGGCGTAATTAACGACATTTTGAGGCGTTTAGGATTGATTCAAAATAGCATTAGCTGGCTGGGAGATCCGACTTTGGCAATGATGGCAGTGATTACAGCAGATGTGTGGAAAACTACGCCCTTTGTCAGCTTGCTTTTGCTAGCAGGATTGCAGTCAATTCCCGGTGATTTGTACGAAGCACACGCGATTGACGGCGCGAGTAGCTGGCAGAGTTTCCGTCAAGTTACGGTTCCCCTGCTGATGCCCCAAATTGTGATTGCTTTGCTGTTTCGATTTGCCCAATCTTTCGGCATTTTTGACTTGATTCAGGTGATGACGGGAGGGGGGCCGGCGGGGGCAACAGAGACCGTTTCTATCTACATTTACAGCACGGTGATGAGGTATTTAGACTTTGGGTACGGGGCGGCTTTGGTGGTGTGTACTTTTTTGATGTTAGTGGCAGCAGTTGCGCTCGCCGCTTATTTGTTATCGAGAGCCCGCACCAATGCAGCCGGAGGAAACTAAGACGATGTTAAATTGGGGATTTTAGATTTGAGATAACCCACAGTTGCACATTTATTTGATTGGTATAAATTATGTCGATCGCCAGCGAACAACCTAGCAAAAAAAACTTTGACATCCGGCAATTAATCTTGCCAATTTCAGCGATATTAATCGTCGCATATTTTCTCGCACCCATTATCTGGCAAGTGCTAACTTCTTTTAAAGTAAATGCGGATATTTCAGCGATTCCAAACGTCTATATTCCCAAACGAATTACTTTCGAGCATTATCTGTCGCTGTTCCAGCGCCGCCCGTTTGCACTTTACATTTTAAATAGCGCTTTTGTTTCCATTACTTCAACATTACTGTGTTTAGCAGTAGGCGCTCCCGCAGCTTACGCTTTAGCCCGGTTGCGACTGTGGGGGGAGAGAATCATCCTGGCAACTGTGACGATTGTGACGCTATTTCCGGCGGTGCTGCTATTTTTGGGACTGCTGGAAATTGTCAAAGCTTTGGATTTAGGCAATAATTATTTAGCATTAATTATTCCTTACACCGCGATCAATTTGCCACTGACAATTTTGGTGATGCGAAGTTTCTTTCAACAGTTGCCAAAAGATTTGGAAGATGCCGCTAAAGTTGACGGATACAACACTTTTCAAATGCTGTGGCAAATCGTGCTACCGATGACATTTCCTGCGTTAGTCACAACTGGAATTTTGACATTTATTTCAGCTTGGAACGAGTTTATTTTTGCACTAACATTTATGACTCGCGAATCTCTGAAAACTATTCCTGTCGCCACGGCTCAACTCAGCGGGGTGTCAGTATTTGAGATTCCTTACGGCCCGATCGCCGCAGCTACCGTTTTGGGAACTTTGCCCTTGGTTTTGCTGGTTTTAGTATTCCAGCGGCGCATTGTTCAGGGTTTAACTGCGGGGGCGGTAAAAGGATAAATCGATTTTAGATTTTAGATTTTAGATTGAACTGGTTCCTGGGCTGTGCCTGGGAACGAGTCAAACAACACAGTCAACAGTCAACAGTCAACAGTCAACAGTCAACAGTCAACAGTCAACAGTCAACAGTCAACAGTTTAAAATCATGGCAAAATTGCAACTCAAAAACCTCAATAAAACCTACAGCCCTAAAGTAGTTCCCGTAAAAGACATTAGTTTGGATGTTAGCGAAGGGGAATTTCTGACTTTGCTGGGGCCGTCGGGGTGTGGCAAATCTACCACGCTGCGGTTAATTGCAGGGTTGGAACAGCCAACTAGGGGCGAGATTAGAATTGGCGATCGCAATGTCACTTATCTCAGGCCGGGCGATCGTGATATAGCAATGGTTTTTCAAAGTTACGCGCTGTATCCGCACATGACAGTATACGAAAATATGGCATCGAGTCTCAAACTTCGCAAAATCTCCTCCAGCGAAATCAATCGGTTAGTGACGGAAGTTGCAACATCCCTCGGATTGACGGAATTAATCGATCGCAAACCAGGAAAACTATCAGGCGGACAGCGGCAGCGAGTCGCCCTCGGCCGCGCATTAGTGCGCCAACCGGAAGTATTTTTGCTAGACGAACCTTTGAGCAATCTCGACGCATTATTGCGGGAAAAAGTTAGGGCCGAACTCAAACAATTATTTTCCTCCCAAAAAGCTCCTGTAGTGTACGTAACTCACGACCAAACCGAAGCAATGACGCTTTCTACCAAAGTCGCAGTTCTCAACAGCGGCAACGTCCAGCAACTAGACCCGCCACACTTAATTTATACTCGTCCGGCAAATCAGTTTGTAGCTGGTTTTGTGGGCAGCCCGCAAATGAATTTGCTCGTGCTTAAATGCCAGGGAAATTTTGCGATGTTGGGCGATTTTCGAGTTCGACTCCCAGATATGCCAACTGTGCCACCAGAAATTGTGTTGGGAATTCGCCCGGAACACGTCGGCTTTGCAGATGCAGAGGCCGGCAAGATGTCTGCCCCAGAGGCAATTAAAGGTGAGGTTTTTTTAGTGGAAAACTTGGGAATGCAAAATTTAGTTAGCGTCCGAGTTAAAGGTTTGGACTCAGTAACGGTGCGGGCTTTGTTGCCAAATGACCGCCACTGGAATTCCGAAATTGTAGAGCTGGTTTTTCCGCCTCAGTTGCTGCACTGGTTTGACGTGAAAACGGGCGATCGCTTGCAATAAGAATTTGCCCTGCAGAGCATGCTTGATTAAAAATTGTCTAACCATGTGTATAAAAATATGTTTTTTGCTTCTAACTAAGTTATGACTTTAGTTAGAGGTAGAAATATTTGGCGGCTGTTAACGTGATATTCATGTGTGAAAAAGCTAATTGGCTGACACATAGGTGGCGTATTTACCAGATTTTATCGCTAACCTATAACTCTATTTAGGTGGTTAATCACAAGTTAAAGCTAAGTTGGCTTTACCTCGCATTAGCTGCTGATTTTGGAGCGAGTCAATTAGATGAAAGAACGTTGAAAGTTATCACCAATTAACTTAGGGAGTATTACTGAAATGAATTTGATTTCCACAGCCATTGCTCGCATCAGTTCCCTGCTTAAGGGTTTTCAAATCAAGAGTTTTTTGAGTGTTGTCCTAGTCGGTTTTTTGCTCCTAACAACAAATGTTGATTCGGGAAGCAGTAACAAAGGTTTTGGCGCGCAAGCTAGCTCAAAATCCGAGCTCAACAATTCTGAAAGACCCCAAACAACGCGGGAATGGAGGCAAGAAGCTCGCGAAACATCAGACTCTCCCGGCGAACGAGCCCAGAAGATTGGCCAAGAGGCAGGAGCAGCCGTGAAAGAAATGGGGGAGATGTATCAAGACACTGCTAAGAGAAGTATCCGCGAATTAAAGGATTAGTAGCTCCACCTAAAAAAATATAACACTTTGAGAAACCTGATTGCTTTCGGGGCGCAGCCAAGAGTGCTCGCCCTTCCGGGTTTCTGAACACCTGAAAAGTTTGACGTTTAAATAAGTTGAGCTACTTAATACGGCAGACGGAATCAAGTAGGCGAGCATAAACAAACTAGAACAGATGCTCAAAAACCCGGTTTCTCAGGTGAAACCGGGTTTTTGAGTTGAAAATTTTTTATCTTGTTAAATTAAATAAAATTCGGGTTAAAAAACCGTTGATCAGACTCGGTGGTTAAAACTGAGATATTGCAGGATTCTCAATCAGCATTTCAAGGACACGCTAGAAAAAATGGCCCACAATATAGAATTTGTGCGTAATTCCTGATGAATAAATATATTAACAGTCTTTGCTTGACAGGCCTGCTGTTCATCCTGCCTGTTTGTCATGCGACAATTGCCCGCGCTCAACTTCCCGAAACTTCGGAGACTAATGCCAAGCAAACAAATCTCCTCAAAGATGAACTGTATTTTGGCTTAACAAAACCGGGATGCGAGACAATTGATGAATCAGAATAGCAGGAGTTTGTCAAGGCAGTTATTACCCCTCGCTTTCGAGAATGGCTAACCGTATTAGACGGCTCCGGGCAGTTTCTCAACAGCTCTGGAATTCTGATTAGAGATAAACTCTAAAATAAATAGTTATTTTAATTTATGAAAGTAGTCCGGCAAAGAATCAAGCTATTCATTAAATTATCGAAACTTACAAGTACACTTCCCAGCAGGAGTCAGTGTTGCAGGCCACCAGCGAAGTTAAGGTCTCTTTCTGATTCGGTCATCCAATCAGCATATTTATGATATTATTCGTGGTAATCAAGGTCATATCCTCAAAGATAAGTAGGGTGCGGGTGCAAGAAAAATCATAATTTGTGGGTATCGATCGCAGACTGCAAAAAATCGCTAGACAAACCTGCCCGGGAGAAAACAAAAACATGATGAACGACGGCAACCAAAAAGCTGAAGCGCCTGAAACCGAGGATGCACAAAATTTGTCCGGCATGGCGAAAGCTTTTCTTGTGAGCGTGGCTTGGTCTTACGCAGAGGCATTGGATCGCATGAAACGATCGCGAAATCCACAGGAACCCGCGCCGGAATCTCCGACAGAACAAGTCGAACCCGATCCTGAAAAAAATTAATGAAAGACTATTAATGCGCTCGATTTGCCAAACTATCTGGGGGTGCAATCGAACGCAATAGTCAATTAGCTGTTTTGAGTTAAGAACAATCTACTCAGAACAGCGAACTGTGCAGCTTAAGCCGGATTTGTATTGGATTTTACAACAATAAAAAAAACTGAAAGCTCCGTGACCAAAAATTTTTTGATGGTACCCGCCACGTGATTTATCCGTGGAATCAATCCAAAATCTAAGATCTAAAATTCTTAAGCACCAGAATTTATCCGTGGGGTCGCCTCCAAAATCTAAAATCTAAAATCTAAAATCGAATGACCCTTCAACAAGCTCAGGAAAAGCTTTAGTCCAGGGATGACAACGGCGTTGCAGGTGCGAACCTCAACTTATATCTATGCCTAAAAGAAATTTAAACTAAACAAAGTACGGTTTTACCGCTACAGTGTACAAAACAAATAACCAATTTTTAGATCGGTCTCATGTCTAATTCAAAAATGATTGGTAAAGCGATCGCAGGTAGCCTTTGCTTGGGCATCCTCATTAGCTTCAACGCCTCACTCGGCCCAGCATCCGCAGCAACACCAACAATTGCCCAAGAAACAGCAGCCCCGGCCGCTAGCACCCTCGACCAGCAACTCCTAGGCCAATGGCAAGGCACAGTCCCCTCCGGTCAGTCTTTCACCTTCGTCTTTGCCCCAGAAGGCAAATTGTTTCTCATGGCTAAAGGCCCCGACGGAGCCGCCCGCGCCAAAGAAATGAGGTACAAAGTTAATCAGGGTGAAAAACCGATGCACATTGATGTGGGCCTCAGCAGCACAGAAACCGTTGAAACTGTTTTTGAATTGACTCCCGAAGGTCAAATGCGCCTTCAGTTGCAAGGCACCAATCCCGGACAGGCCAGACCTAATTCCTTAAACGAGCAGGCAACCGTCTTTAAAAAGGTCTCCGAGGCCACTGCACTGCCTGCTGACACTCAAGTCATTGGTTTTTGAGGAAAATTGCAGGCAGAAAGCACTCCAGTAGTTCTGAGTTTTGAGTTTTAAGTTATAAACCATTTAAAATTCAAAACTCACCCACAGCGAAGCGTTGCCAGGAATGTTAGCTTTCGCCATCTGTTATGCAAAGCAACCTTAAAATTTTCCCACTGACATCTGCCTTCCACAGGCCCTGCTACAATCCACTTAGTCTCCCTTTAATTTTTGCCATAGACCTCCATGAGTGAAACCGTCCTAGAAGTTCGCAACCTGCGGGTTCAATTTCAATCTGCGGACGCAGGCGATGCGTCTGCAACCGTCAAAGCGGTTGACGGCATTTCGTTTGAGGTCAAGCGAGGGCAAACTCTGGGCATCGTGGGAGAGTCTGGATCGGGAAAATCGGTAACATCCCTTGCTGTTATGGGTTTGCTGTCGAGTTCGTCAACGAAAATCGACGGCGAAATTTGGTTTTATTCGACAAAAGACGGCGCTAGCAATGGGCCTGTGAATCTGCTGGAAATGCCGGACAGGGAAAAACAAACATACCGCGGCAGCCAGATTGCGACGATTTTTCAAGAGCCGATGAGTTCGCTAAATCCTGTTTATACGATCGGATTTCAACTCACAGAAGCCATTTGTTTGCACCAACAGGTGTCGCAGACAGAAGCGCGGCGCCAAGCTGCTTCTCTGCTGCAAGAGGTGAAGCTGCTACCGGGCGACGATGAGCTCAGGCAGCGGTGTTTGGCTTTGCGGCAAGAGCACTCCCGGACTGCTGCGGGGAATCAAGCAGTTATGGAGGACGATCGCGATTTGATGCAGCTCGTCAACGGCCAAAAACAAGCTATGCTCGATCGCTATCCCCACGAACTCTCAGGCGGCCAAATCCAGCGCGTGATGATTGCAATGGCCATTTCTTGCAATCCAACTTTATTAATTGCTGATGAACCTACCACGGCTTTGGACGTAACCGTGCAGGCAACAATCTTAGCTTTGCTGCGGGAGTTGCGGGACTCTAGAGGCATGGCAATGATTTTTATTACCCACGATTTGGGCGTCATTGCTGAAATTGGCGATACGGTGGCGGTGATGTACCGAGGCAAGATTGTTGAGTGCGGTGCGATCGAACAAATTTTCAGCAATCCCCAACATCCTTACACAAAAGGTTTATTAGCTTGCCGCCCAACTCTCGATCGGCAACTGCGCCGCTTGCCGACAGTTTCCGATTTTATGGATGTCACCACAAATGCTAGCGGCGAATTAGTAATTGTCGAGAAAAATGCCGATTTAGATGGTGACAACAGCGGGGGAAATTCCGCTTTTGCAACAGGAAAACCGCCTCGGTTGCCGCATATTTCTGGCCCTTTACTGGCTGTTAATAACTTGCGCGTCGGTTTTCCGGTGCAGGGAATGTTTGGCGAAACTCAACGCTTGTTTATGGCGGTAAACGATATTTCTTTTGAGGTTTACCCGGGCGAGACTTTGGGTTTGGTGGGCGAGTCTGGCTGCGGAAAATCAACTTTGGCGAGAGCTTTGCTGCAATTAATTCCGATCGCCAGCGGTAAAGTGTTTTTTGAAGGTCAAGAAATTACGCCTCCTGCGAAAAGTAGTTCAGCATCGCAGTGGATGGCTAATTATCGTATGCAAAAAGAGTACGATCGCAAATTGCGGTGGCTGAGGCGCGATTTGCAAATTATTTTTCAAGATCCTTTTAGTTCTCTCGATCCGCGCCTAAATGTTGGGGATGCGGTGATGGAACCGATGGTGATTCACCGTTTTGGTAAGAATCAGAAAGAACAGCGCGATCGCGCGGCTTATTTGTTGGAGAGAGTGGGTTTAAATCCCGATTTTATGCGGCGCTACCCTCACGAGTTTTCTGGCGGACAGCGGCAGCGAATTTGTATTGCTAGAGCTTTGGCTTTGAATCCTAAGTTTATTATTTGCGATGAGTCGGTTTCGGCATTAGATGTGTCGGTGCAGGCGCAAGTTTTAAATTTGCTGAAGGAGTTGCAAACAGAGTTTGGACTGACTTATATTTTTATTTCTCACGATTTGAGCGTGGTCAAGTTTATGAGCGATCGCGCGATCGTCATGAACAAAGGTAAAATCGAGGAAATTGGCACTGCCGAGCGCATTTACCGCCAACCGCAGCAAGCTTACACGCGGCAACTCATAGCTTCTATTCCAGCAGGGAATTTGGAGCGAATTCGGCAACAGCAACTAGGTCGCCAAGCTGCTTGGCCCCCATCGCCTGCAAATGAATCAGAACAAAATTGATATTTAGTGTTTTAAACTCGTATCAATTACCAATTACTAATTAGCCATGACGCGCGAACATATCGGGCTACGAAAAACTGCTACGAAGTTTTTTTTCATTTTATCTTCCCAAATTAGCAGTTTATCTTGATTTTAACTTCATGATTTCTGGTAAAATTCTACCTGCTTGAACTTGACTAACATTCCGGGTTGTTCAAGCCACAGCTAGGGAACTCCACGCAGTATTTTCCTACATCAAACCCTGTTATTTCTAGATGCAAAAAGTGGGGTATAACAGCCTACTCTAACACAGTAAATAGCTTCAGACGCCGCCTACATAATTAGGTTATACACCCAGGAGTGCGAGTTTCTGCGTCCAGGACTAGCTAAATTAGGCCAAATGTCCAATGACTAACAACAATATGTCGCGTAGTATTATAAGTAAACTCTCTCTAGGAGTCGGAAAAATTAGAAAATGGGTACCCAGGCTAAAAAGAGATTGGTTGCTACTTCCGTAAATACACTTAATTATCGCCTCGTATTGCGTAAATTTACGTAATTATCTAATACTAGAGCTCGCCCAATAGGAAATATTTATAATATTTAAACATCTTTATTGTAATTTTTAAATCACCACAACTCAAAGTAACTCTAGATTAAAAGAATGAAACATTCAGTTCAACTAGAAGAATTCAAAAGCACTAAATTGGTGAAATTGCTGCAAGTGTGGTGGACAAAAATTACGGCAGCAGTCACCCGAATAGAAAAGGCAGAAGGCAGCAAGCAGTATGAAAAAAAAATCAGCTTAGGGACGATCGCCCCTGGCAGTGTATTCTCAATTTTGATAATTGTACTGCTGGTGTTAAATGGGTGGCTCGTAGCTGGCAGCGGCGATAATTTCTACCATCGCCAAGTCGCCCTGGGATTTTTGGGAATAGCAAATATTGTCTTTTTGGCGCTATCGGGGCGCTCAAACACCTCTTGGGCTCTAGGGGGAAACGATCGCCCATCCAGCGAACCCAACGGGGGCGATCACTTTTTTAGCCTCTCGCTAGATCTGCTGTGCGTCCTTAGTTTTGACGGTTATGTAAAACGCATCAACCCAGCAGCAGAAAAAATACTCGGCTATTCCCCAGAAGAAATGGTTGGCCAACTCTTCATTGAATTCGTGCATCCAGGCGATCGCGAAGCTACTTTAAAAGAAGCTGAAAGTATTGCTGCGGGGAAGAATACCTTTGGGTTTGAAAACCGCTGGCGCTGTCGCAACGGTTCTTACAAGTGGATAGCCTGGACTGCTACCCGTTTCTGTGAGGAAGAATTGATCTATGGTGTCGGCCGCGACATTACCACTCAAAAACAAGCAGAAGTAGCGCTACAAGAAAGCCAGCATTTTGTTGAGCGAATTGCCAATACCAGTCCGAATCTTCTCTTTGTTTACGATGAAAGCGAGCAGCGAAATGTCTACAGCAACCGCGAAATCAGTGACACCCTCGGCTATACGAGGGCAGAAGTTGAAAACATGGGCAGCAATCTACTGCCCACCATCCTCCACCCTGACGACTTAGCTAAATTTCCAGGATATTTTCAGCAATTAGAAAATGCTCCCGACGGCGAAGTTATTGAGTACGAATATCGGGTACGCGATCGACAGAATTGTTGGCACTGGTTAGTCAGCCGGAATATTGTATTTAGCAGAACAGAGGACGGAAAAATTAAGCAGCGTCTCGGTGCTGCTACCGACATTACAGAGCGCAAAATAGCAGAACAAGCTTTAGCAGAACAATTGAAACTTTCTTTATTCACAGCAGATGTGGGAATTGTTCTAACTCAAAACCAGAGTTTGCGTACAACTTTGCAATATTGCGCCGATTCAGTTGTGCGCCATTTGGATGTTGCCTTTGCTCGGATTTGGACGTTGAATGAAGAAGGAAATGTATTGCAAATGCAAGCAAGCGCGGGGATATATACTCACATTGACGGCGCTCACAGCCGCATTGCTGTCGGCGAGTTCAAGATTGGTTTAATCGCTCTGGAGCGACAACCTCACATCACTAATTCTGTGCAAGAAGATCCCCGAATCCAGGACAAAAAATGGGCCTCACGAGAAGGAATGATGGCTTTTGCTGGATATCCGCTAATTGTTGACAATAAGTTGCTGGGAGTAATCGCGATGTTTGCTCGCCAGGAGTTGAACGAATCAACGCTGATTGCTTTGGCGTCAAGTGCCGATACGATCGCCCTGGGAATTAAGCGCAAACAAACAGAAGAAGCTCTCGCGAGACAACAGCAAACTTTGAGGGCAATTATTGACAACGCTCCGATCTGGGTATGGCTGACAAATGCTAGCGGGCGGATGTTATTAATTAACAAAACTTTCTGCGAAGATGTGGCTATACCTGAATCAAGATTTTTAGCAGCATCTCACTATTCCGAAGTTTTGGGATTAGAAGCATCTGCTACGTGCATGGAATCTGACGCGCAAGCGTGGAGCCAAGATATTCCCTGTTATGCTCAAGAAGCGATGCAGCTTGCTGATGGTAAAAAACATTATTTGGAGACAATTAAAACTAAGGTCAAAGATGATTTTGGAAACACGATCGGCTTAATCGGTTTGGGTTTGGACGTTACAAAACAAAAAGAATCTCAAAGACAGTTGCAAAAGTCGGAAGCGAGATTCCGTAAGTTAGCGGAGCAGGAAGCGCTACTGAACCAGCTAGCTAGCAATATCCGCGAATCTCTGGATTTAGGCACTATTTTGGCAACGACTGTGCAGCAAATTCGTGACTTGCTGCAAGTCGATCGCTGTGTGTTTATCTGGTATTTGCCCGACGCTTCGCCACCTGCTTGGGATGTCGTCCACGAATCTAAAAATGATGACTTGTTCTCGCTTTTGGGTTATTACCCTGCTGACATAACCGGTACGCTGCCACAAAAAATCGCTAAGTTGGAAGTTTATCAAATAGATGATGTTGCCACTTTCAGCAATCCAGTAGAAAGGGAATTCTTTTTGCAGGTGGGTTACAAGTCTGTCTTGGATTTGCCGATTAAAAGTGCCGGAGGTTTAACTGGTGTTGTTAGCTGCGTTTCTTGCAGGGAGGTTCGGAAGTGGACAAAAGAGGAAGTGGAGTTAATGGAGGCAATTGGCGATCAATTGGCGATCGCCATCAGTCAATCTGAACTTTATACTAAAAGCGTCGATTCAGCACGGATAGCACAAGAACAAGCTGCCCAACTCGAAGTAACTCTGTGCGAACTCCAGCAAGCTCAAACTCAGCTCGTGCAGGCAGAAAAAATGTCGAGTCTCGGTCAGATGGTAGCAGGAATTGCCCACGAAATCAATAACCCGGTCAGCTTTATTTTCGGCAATCTTACCTACACAGAAGAATACACTAGAAACCTGATGAAACTGCTGCAAATGTATCGAGATGAATACCCGGAACCTTCTCCAGCAATTCAGGAAGAAATAGAAATGTTAGAGCTAGATTTCTTGCTAGACGACTTGCCGAAAATGCTGTCTTCTATGCAGGTGGGAGCCACTCGCATCCGGGATATCGTGCGGAGTTTGCGGAATTTCTCTCGCCTCGATGAATCTGACATGAAAAAGGTTAACATTCACGAAGGCATCGACAGCACATTGATGATTTTAGAACACCGTCTGAAATTTCAGTCCGATAGCGTAGCGGGTACGGAGTCTCATCGCCCACCAATTCAAGTCATTAAAGAATACGGACAACTGCCACGGGTGGAGTGCTACGCCGGACTGTTGAATCAGGTGTTTATGAATATTATTGCTAACGCTATTGACGTGTTACAAGAAGAGCTCGAAAATCCGGGAATTATCCGCATTCGTACAGAGGTAGAAGGTACTCTCGCTGTGATTAGAATTGCTGATAACGGTGCAGGTATCACAGATCAAGTCAAGCAACGGATATTTGACCCATTCTATACTACCAAACGGGTCGGTTCAGGAACGGGGATGGGTTTAGCGATTTCCCATTCAATTATTGTAGAAAAACATAAAGGTGAAATCAAGTGTTTCTCGGTGGTGGGGAAAGGCACTGAATTTATAATCGAGATTCCGATTAAAAGGGCAGAAAATTAAATGGGTTTGTTGGTCAAAATACTAAGGTGCGTCAGTTGGAAAAACCAGTTCTTTTTGTACTAACTTTAAGACTAAAAAACCCTACAGATGCCAACATATAAAAGTTATTTTAGCAGAATTTTGTCTGGTTGACAATATGAACTAGACAACTAAAATTGATATGATATTAAAAATCTAAAATCTAGAATCTAAAATCTAAAATTTAAAGACGCACCCTACAGGCTACCAACAGAGAAAACTTGTTTTACCAGAAATTTGTCGGTGTGTATTGCCCACCCTCCAACTAAAATTGATATCATATTAAAAATCTAAAATCTAAAATCTAAAATCTAAAATGGCATTACCTCCCGGCAGTTTCGGTTTACCCCTAATTGGCGATACCCTCAACTTTTTGCAAGATTCCCAATTTGCCAAAAAACGCCACCAGCAGTACGGAAATATTTTCAAAACCAGCATTTTCGGACAGCCTACCGTGTTTGTGTGTGGCCAAGAGGCGAATTTGTTTGTTTTAAGCAATGAAAACCAATATTTTGTTGTGACTTGGCCTCCCAGCACGAAAGCGCTTTTAGGGCCACTTTCCTTAGCGTTGCAAACGGGTGCTAACCACCAAAATCGGCGCAAGTTGCTGTACCAAGCGTTTCAGCCGCGAGCTTTAGCCGGCTACATCGGCGGGATGGAAAATATCACTCAGCGCTATTTGGAAAAATGGGCCAAAATGGAAACGCTGACTTGGTATCCCGAACTGAGAAATTATACTTTTGATGTTGCGGGTAAGTTGTTAGTAGGGATTGATAATGGTTCGGAAACGGCGCTGGGACATTATTTTGAAACGTTTTCTGATGGTTTATTTTCTATTCCTTTAGATGTGCCTTGGACTCGGTTTGGCAAAGCTAAAAATGGCAGAAATTTACTGTTAGCCGAACTGGACAAAATTATTCGCGATCGCCAGCAAGGAACCCCTAGTGGCAAGGATGCTTTGAGTTTGCTGATTTCGGCTCGCGATGACGAGGGAAATAGTTTGAGTTTGGATGAGTTAAAAGATCAAGTGCTGTTGCTGCTGTTTGCGGGACACGAAACTTTAACTTCGGCGATCGCCTCTTTTTGTCTTCTCCTAGCTCAAAATCCAGATGTGATGGCAAAAGTGCGGGCCGAACAGCAGCAGTTCCCCGCAACTGAACCGCTAACCTTGGAACAACTCAAACAAATGACTTATTTAGAGCAGGTTATGCGAGAAGTGCTGCGGTTGGTTCCACCGGTGGGAGGCGGTTTTCGGCAGGTAATTAATGCTTGCGAGTTCGGCGGCTACGAAATTCCCAAGGGTTGGAGCGTACTTTATGAAATCAATCAGACGCATCAGGATAGCGCAGTTTATCCCGAACCCGATCGATTCGACCCCGATCGATTTAGCTCGGAGCGATCGCCTAAACCGTTCAGCTACGTACCCTTTGGCGGCGGTTTGCGAGAATGTTTGGGCAAAGAATTTGCGCGATTAGAGATGAAGTTGTTTGCGGCAAAGATTGTTCGGGAGTTTGAATGGGAGCTTTTACCGGATCAAGATTTGAATTTAATCCGAGTACCGACTCCGCATCCCCGCGACGGTTTGCGAGTGAAATTTCGTCGAACAACTATGAAATAAATAGAAGCTTCAGTTCTACACCCTCCTTATTTTCCTCTTCTTCTTGAGAACAGGCAAGATGCCTGTTCCACAAAGAGTGAATTTTCTTGTGGAACAGGCATCTTGCCTGTTCTTGATAATGGTGCAATATCTCAGTCTCAATCAACATCCAATTGCATCGACCCCAAATACTTAGTTAAATAAGGAGAAAAAACCTCATAAATCAGAGTCAATGGCTTCCCGTGATGCCAAAACAAATAGTGCCGCCCCCAAAAAGGGCCCGACTCTTCAAACGCTGATTCCAAAGCAGCCGAATTACCGCAATAAATGCCCTGCACATCGCGATACAATTCTGTCCGCAGCCTCGCTAAACTAGCCCAAATTGGCAAAGATTTATTTTGTAAATATTCGTCTACGTGGCTCGCTTCCCACCAAGAAGTCGCATAGGCTAAACGCTGTCCAGAAGCAGTTCGCAGCCACACTTGGCGGCGCAGGCGCGGCCCCGGAACCGCGACAATTTGCTGGGGCGCGCCGTCTGCGTCTTCACCAACTAAAGACATATCGATGACATCAACTTCTGTGGGTTCCCCTGTCAGCAGTTGCAGGTGACGGGTGGGGGAACCGTCGCCTAGGAGCAGTATTTGCCATGCCGGTGCGAGCTTGGTGTGGGGCAAACCCTTCTGTACTGCCTCTTCGGCTCCTTGCCACAGGGGGTTGAGAGCGTGCCAGGTGCGGCTGTTTTTGGGTGTGAATGTTGCAGTCAAGGGTCTTTACAAAACTTAATTTTTTGTTTATTATAACGCTTCTGCAATTATCAACTCAAAAATTAAAAATTGATCGCCCAATGACGATCGCCCATAGGATGCCCGGTTAAATAGTTATAATACTTCTGTTCGGGATTTTTATTCTTCCTTCTTCCTTCCTTCTTCCTTCTTCCTTCTTCCTTCCACTATATGTTACGAATAACCGAAATAAAACTCCCCCTAGATCATCCTCCAGATGCGATCGCCAGCGCCATTCTCAAAAAGCTGCAAATTCCCCCCGAAGAATTGCTCGGCTATTCCATATTCAAGCGCAGCTACGATGCTCGTAAAAAAGCAGAAATCCTCCTTGTCTATATTGTGGATGTAGAGACGACACAGGAAAAGCAACTTTTGGCGCACTTTAAAAAAGATCCTCATGTGATGGTAACACCAGACACGAGTTATCGCTTGGTAGCCAAAGCCCCCAGCAATTTGACGATTCGCCCCATTGTGATTGGTACAGGGCCGTGCGGTATGTTTGCAGGCCTGATGCTGGCACAAATGGGGTTTCGCCCTATCCTTTTAGAACGCGGAAAAGCAGTTCGCGATCGCACAGTTGACACCTTTGGATTTTGGAAGAAAAAAGCAGAATTCAACCCAGAATCTAACGCTCAGTTTGGTGAAGGTGGTGCGGGTACTTTTTCCGATGGCAAACTCTACAGCCAAGTTAAAGATCCTCAGCATTATGGGCGGAAGGTGCTGACGGAACTTGTGAATGCGGGAGCTTCACCAGAAATTTTATATATTAATAAACCGCATATTGGCACCTTCAAACTGGTGGGAATTGTCCAAAGTATTCGCGCCCAAATAGAATCATTAGGCGGAGAAATTCGGTTTCAAACTCGTGTGGAAGATATCCACATCGAAAATGGAAAAGTGCAGGGACTTACCCTCGCCAGCGGAGAATATATTGCTAGTAATTATATAGTTCTGGCGGTGGGACACAGCGCCCGCGATACTTTTGAAATGTTGTTTTCGCGCGGGGTTTACATCGAAGCAAAACCATTTTCTATTGGTTTTCGAGTCGAACATCCCCAAACTATCATCGATCGCTGTCGTTTTGGCGATCGGGCAGGCCATAAGCTTTTGGGCGCCGCCGATTACAAACTGGTTCACCATTGCCAAAACAATCGTTCTGTATATAGTTTCTGTATGTGTCCCGGTGGTTTGGTAGTGGCGGCTGCGTCAGAACCGGGGCGACTTGTCACTAATGGGATGAGTCAATATTCTCGCAATGAACGCAATGCTAACAGCGGGATTGTGGTAGGTATCACGCCGGAGGATTATCCCGGTCATCCCTTAGCAGGAATTGAGTTTCAGCGTCGTCTAGAAGAACGGGCATTTGAGTTAGGAGGTGGCACTTACAACGCCCCTGGGCAGCTTGTGGGGGATTTTTTGGCGAATCGCCCTTCCACGGCGCTAGGCAGTGTGCAGCCGTCTTATACGCCGGGAGTTGTGATGACTGATTTGAGCGAAAGTTTGCCAGATTATGCGATCGCAGCTATCCGCGAAGCACTTCCGGCTTTTGACAAACAGATTAAAGGATTTGCGATGGATGATGCGGTTTTGACTGGGGTGGAAACGCGCACTTCTTCACCAATTCGGATTAAACGCAAGGAAGATTATCAGAGTTTGAATACAGAAGGCCTTTATCCTGCTGGGGAAGGTGCAGGATATGCGGGTGGAATCCTGTCGGCAGGAATTGATGGGATTAAGGTGGCGGAGGCGGTTGCTTTGAGTATTTTGCAATCTTCAAACCACAAAATTTGAGGCTGGATTTGAGGATTTTTAGACGATTTGAAGATTGCCGTCAACCGTCAACTGTCAACTGTTCAAACAGCAGCTAAACGCGATCGAATTTCGGTATCGGTATACTCAGGCGTCCAGCCTTCTTTAGTGGTAAAATAGCGCACCGCTTTAACTTTCCGGGCTGCTGTCAAATAAAACCAGTGTTCTGTATTCGCCGGCACGTTGATAAATTCTTCCGGCTGCACTGTGAGTTCGACTTGGCTGCCGTCGGGCCGCACGAAGCCGAAAATGCCCTCGCCTGCTACGATATAGCGGACTTCATCATCGGCGTGGATGTGGCACTTGTTGAATTTGGACAGCATGGTGTCGAGGTTGGGAATGTCTGGGTGCAGTACAATTAAGTCGCGATCCTGATAGCCTGCACTTTCCGACAACTGTTGAAAGTAGCTGTCGAGGGCTTGCAACACTTGCTCTTTTTGAGTGTCGTCAAGAGCATCTTTAGCTAACAAATTTTGAATTTCAGCGCTGTCACCCACTGGCCAGCGGTTGAGTTGAATGTTTAAGGAAGCGAGTTCTCGGGTAATGTCGCTTTGTTGAGTGTAGGTTGTACCGTTTTCGAGTCGCAGGATAGCCATTTTTGCACGTTCCAATTTTTGGGTGAGGCGATACACAGGCACTGTGAAAGATGTTTGTCGATCGCGCCTGTACCAGAATCACAATTTTAACGCTAATTTGAACAGGCTTTCCGCGCTGTTCCACAACAGTTCAATATTTGTCGCGATAATATTATAAGTCAGGCGCCAGCTAGCACCAGCAGCGATCGGCAATCCTGATATCTTAAATGTAACTTTTGCAACAACTATGCCTACTTATACGGGAATTTCTAGCGAAGCATTTCAGCATCCCCTCGATCGCCAAGCTGAGGAAGCGTTACGCAGCGTACCTGGATTTGACTTAATTGCCAGCAAATTTGTAGAATTTGTCTACGAACGACCGCAATTCGTTTACCTAATGGGAAATAGCATTCAAGTCGGGCCTCGCCAATATGCCAGCATTTATCATATATTTCGGGAGTGCGTGCAGGCTTTAGATGTTTTTCCAGAACCGGGTTTATTTGTTTCTCAGAATCCCTCAGTTAACAGCTATGCCCTGGGAAAAAACCAACCTTATGTAGTATTAAACACGGGTCTTTTAGACTTGTTGGATGAGGCCGAACTGCGGGTAGTCTTGGCTCACGAGTTGGGACACATTAAATGTGGCCACCCAACTTTAAATCAAATGGCGATGTGGGCGATGAGCGTCGCATCGACAATTGGCGAGATGACTTTCGGTTTGGGAAATATGGTCGGTAGCGGTTTAATTTTCGCTTTTTATGAGTGGCGGCGCAAGGCTGAATTGTCGGCGGATCGGGCGGCTTTGTTGGTGACGGATGACTTGAACAGTGTGATGAAGACGATGATGCAACTTGCGGGAGTTAGCAGTAAATATGCTGACCAATGCAGTTTGCAAGAATTTATCCGCCAGTCTGACAACTATCAAGAGCTCGATCGGGACAATCTCAACCAAGTGTATAAGTTTTTACTTTACAACGGCGGGCAAGGCGTGATGCTGAGTCACCCTTTCCCGGTGGAACGCCTGCGGTATTTGCGAGACTGGGCAAGTTCCGAGGAATACCGCCAAATTAAGCTGGGGAACTACAAGCGGGCTGTAGCTGAGGGTGCGGTTGATGTGAAGTCACAAACGGCTAACAGTGAAACGGAGGCTTTGCGCCGTCAAATTGAAGAGTTGCAGCGGGAGATCGATCGGCAAAAATCAAAGCGAAACTAAGTTTAAATTCCTCGTCCCCAGGCTGTGCCTAGGAAGCAGCTAAATGTTTTGTTGAAAATTTACCGGATTTGAGGGAGGGGGAAACGTAAAAGGAAGGTAAACCAGTCAGAGACTTACTCGCAACTGGCCTCCAATCTAAAAACTGTCCCCTCCTTTCGGAAATCTGTTTCTGAGGAGGTGTAGTTTAAATCAAGAGAAGCTTATAAATCAACGGGGCTAAAAAAAATGAATATTGATAACGCAATGAATACTAACAAGCCAACTTCTAATTTTTTCGGCAATGTGGGAAAAGTCGCGATCGCCCTGACTCTTCTAGCCGCCGGCATGGCATTTACAAATCCTGGGAGAGCTCAATACCTAACTTATGCTTCCGGCGTACTCCAAACCGAGTTGGAAAGCACTGTGTGTAAAGATTCTCGCGTGCCGAAATCTTTGAGCGGCATTACAGATACTTTGATCGGCAGTTGCAAGAATTTGCTGACTTCGCAGCGGGACACGATCGAAAGCTTGCTCGACAATACAACGCAGCGTCAAAATTTAGGTGTAGTCAGTATTTACACAACTGAAGTAGGCAAAAAAAGCTATCAAACGGTTGGAGCTTTTGGTAATTTTGTGACGCTGCCACCTAGTTCGGAAAATGCTCAAAATTAGAGTCCAATTAAGTTCAATTGTAGAAACCGGGTTTTGTAGAAAGCCCGGTTTTTGCTTACGTAATTCTCTCTCAATAAATCTCAATAAATTCGGAGATCGGTAGCACATATTTTTAATGAGGCTCGCTATTAGAGACAAAATATTAAGTTTTATTAAAGAAGAAAAGTTATTGTCCCACTTAATATTAACATGAACGCTATAAAGTTTGATATTTAACAAATAAGCAGATGGCAATGCAATTAAGTAAGGGTGAGAGATTTAATATCTCTAAAGAAGCGCCCGGTTTAAAAAAAATGGCGATCGCCCTCGGTTGGCAGGTGACAGAGGCAGGAGAAAGCTACGAGATTGATGTCTCTGCGTTTATGCTAGGTGCTGACGGCAAAATACCTAACGATAAATATTTTATCTTTTACAATAATCTGCAATCCTGTGACAGTTCGGTATTGCAATCAATTCCTGACCAAAACAACCGAAGTCAAGAGAATAAGACTATTTACGGCGTTATTTTAGAAAGAGTTAATCCTGAAATTGAGGAAATAACTTTTGTTGTGACTATTCACGAAGCAGATAAAAATAAGGCAAGTTTTAGCAATATCAAAAATGCTTTTATCAAAGTTTCCAATTTGGATACAAAAAGCGAACTTGTTCGGTATGAATTAAAAGAGAAGTTTTCGGGAGAGACTGCTGTAGAATTTGGTCGTTTGTATAGAAAGAATGGAGAGTGGAGATTTCAGGCGGTAGGAGCAGGATATCAGGCAGGATTGCAGAGTTTTGTTGACAAGTATTGCAGCTAAAGTAGTAATAATATTTCTCCAATTACTCACGAGTTGGCAGCGGGAACAGCAGATGATTTGCAGTTCCCGGCTGGGGAGTTGGAGGTGGACTCAGAAACGGAAGCAGAACAGTCTCGTCTGGAGCTTTTGGTAAATTTGTTACCTTGTTACCTAGGGCGTGTTTTCAAACTACAACTTTCGGGGGTGAAGTCTTTTTTCGCCATCATAAATGGGGTAAGTAACCAGAGTTTGGTATCAGTCAACGCTATTTATGTTCCAACAAAGGTAAATGCAGCATCCGTAAGAGAAATAGCTGGCACATAAGACAGAACTGTCAGTAATTCTTGATTAGCAGCGATGCGGACGAAGGTATCTCGTGAAGAGATGCCAGTACCTTGAGCGATATCTAACTGCTCAAACCTCAAACCACCGGACAATTCGAGTCGATCTTGACCTACTCGAAAGTCAGCGATCGCGTCTACTCCGGTAGCAGGATCCAGAACAAACAAATCGTTACCAGCACCACCCATAAGAGAATCATTGCCTTGACCGCCAATTAATGTGTCATTGCCCGGATTGCCGAAAAGGTTATCATCTCCCAAGTTTCCCAAAATCAGGTCATTGTTTTTGCCACCGCGGACAATATCGTTGCCTTCGGCACCGTACACGGTATCGTTACCATGATTCCCGTTGAGAATGTCTTCGCCTTGATTGCCATAGAGTAAGTCATTACCCAGTCCCCCAAAAAGACTGTCATTTCCCAACTTACCGATTAAGACCTCATCACCTTGACGACCGATGATAAGGTCATCACTGTTAGTGCCAATTAGGGTGTTGGTTTCTTCAAGGGCTGGGGCTGACTCTGGGATTGGTTCGAGAGTGGGGGCTGTAGGAAGGGGATTACCAGTGCTGCCACTATTGCTTGCCGTTTTTCCCAACATACCGGGGTCGTAAATAACACCGTTTATTTCTCCGTCGGCATCTCCTACATCACCATCTTTGAGATGGATTTTGACTAGATCCACTAACCCATTGCCATTCGAGTCAATTAGTTCTGCCCCCGTACCAGTTGCAGGATTGTAGTTAAATTCAAAAGTTTCACCAGTGCTAGGCTTTATCTTGATAAAAGTATTAGCATCCTGCTCTTGGGCAAGCTTAAACTCAATGACTTCTTTTGAAGATGTATCGGGTGTCTGTACCAAAAACTCCAGAACAGAACTGCTGGCGTTGAACTTTTCTCCCTTAGTATTGCGATATTTTTCAAGCACAGCCAGCGATTTGGCTAATAGAACTTTATCAACGATCAGGTCTTCTAAGGAAGGAATATCAATAGAGACGATTTTGCTTCCTTCAACAGTTCTTAGCTCTAAGTTCTGCTCAGAAGTTTGGATTGTTACCTGAGTTTGATCTTCATTAAAGGCAGCAGCGCCTACAGAGGAAGTTGGCACTTCATCAATGGTGAAAGTGCGATCGCTAAACTCAAATTTTTCAGTGTCTCGATACAGTTCAATTCCTTCATTGTCGGTGGTACGCTCATCAATCAGCAGGATAGAAGCATCAAGGCGTTTTCTGAGCCTGTAGTCGGTACTTGTGCCGGACGAAACACCTGTATCTGTTCCTTCGCCTCCTTCAATTAAGTCATTGCCTTTGCCAGGAATCAGGCGATCGTCACCGATACCTCCCAAAATAATGTCATCTCCAAACCCGCCATTGATGACATCGTTTGCAGAAACAGAAGTTGAGGTTGAGGTTTCTGTACCTAATGCTGGAGCCATATTTTGGGCTAATGCACTATCACCATCAATGATGTCATCTCCGCTTCCCCCCTCAATGGTGTCGCTTCCAGGATCGCCGGAAATGAAGTCTGAGTCATCACCACCGAAAAGTCGATCGTCGCTTGCGCCTCCGTAGATGATATTTTGTCCACCATTGCCTCGGATCGTTTCAGCTTGGTCGCTGCCGTCTATGTTATCGTTGCCATTGCTACCGTTAAACTCGTTGTTAGAAATTCCGGCTTGGAAAATGGTTCGCAAGTCTTGTAAGGAGATGACTTCTGAAGGGTTGAGATTGAGACGGACAAGGTGAGAATAGCCTTCTGGTTCGGTGATGATGTAACTGATTTCAAACGGGAACGAGTCTAAGGTAATAGGATTGGTAGATTTAATTAACCATCGATCGTCTAGAGTTTCGACTGGAATAATTACATCAATGGTTTCAGTTCCCTGAACGACTTTTTGAGTAACTTTTAGATCGCCGATCGTTAAGTCATTGAGGGTATAGAGATTTTTAACGCTGATATCTGGGTCTTTGAACTCTTTGAGTAAAAGTGCTTTGGTTAGGTTAAATTCAGTTAGTCCAACCGGAATCTCATAATTCCCACTCGTGGGAACTGCGCCGGGTTGACGAATCTCCTGTTGCGTGACATCGACGCGATCGACTGCCCATTTATTATCCAGTTGAATGTCAAAGCTTTCGCCATCTGGACGGACAACGTGCGAGTAAAAAAGGCGAGATTTAAGGTCATTTCCAAAGATATCGATGCGTGTAACTTCTGCTGGAGAAGTGATGCTATTAGGGACGGGAATGAGACTCACATCTTCAGTTTCAAACTTGATCAAGCTAACGCCAAATAATGTATCTTTCGTCCCATCTTTTTTGATAACTTCAATGGCATTAGGTTGGGTTTGCGAACGTTGAATTACATAGTCCGAGCGACTTCCTTCAGTATAAACTACTACGTCACCAAAAGGCGCTCTTGGAATGGGTAGAGAAGAATTGCTATCAGTGACTTGATAGGAATAGGCACTAACTACCCCACCTAAATCTTCACCACCTGTTAAGTCTTCAATACCTGTTCCAGGCTGATAAGCAACTAAATTTACACTGCTATAGAGTGGAATAGTATTCAAGAAATCATGATTGACAACAGTGTTATTTCCAGAACCTAAATAGAAAAATTCATATTTAGATGTGTTGGTGGAACTAATCAGTCCGGGTGATTGAGCAAGACCATCACTGATTAAATCATCTCCACTGCCGAGTCTATGAGTTACTAAAGGTGCATACTTAGCAAATGGAGAATTGAGAAAAGATCCCGTTAAGACACTGGGAGAGTAGCTATTTGCAGTAGAATTGCTGATGCGATCGGCATTATCAGAATAAACAATTTCATGTACATAACTTCTACTGGTAAAATCAGAAGCAGCCGATGGATTAGTAAGAGAATTAAAGTCAACTTGTCTTAAATCAAGCTTGCCGTAATTTGCTCGAGAATTACCACTATCGAAAAACTTTAATGCACTTGCTCCTTCAATCACAACTTCATCTACTAAATCATCAAGACTTACTGCATTATTCAGCTCATTTTTCAAAACAACTTTTCTATAGCTTCCTTTTTGGCTATCTAATCTCCCTCTTAAATTAATGGTTTGATAAATACCTCCTCCTCCAGAGGTATCTGGAGGAGGAGAAACTTTGCCAACAATATAAGTTTGTTTAGCGGGGCTTTGGAGAGAGTAACGTACGTCACTGCCAAGTTCTTTTTGTATTGAAGAACCAGCAATATCAGCCGATGCTATGCGGAGTGTATTCAAACGCGTATCTGGGTCTAGATTATCCGTCAAAGTTAGCGGGGAATCGCTACTAGGATTGGCGGTTCGATAAACAATTTTGGAACCCGATAATTCCACTTCAACTTCTTGAATTTCTGAAACCCTAAATTTTTGCTGTAACCCTTCACTATCTAATACAAAAGTTAAACTTGATTCACGTAGGGCATCATTACCTGTAGGGTTGGGGGGTGTAAAACTAATATTGTTACCACCACCACTCAAAATGCCATTGATTTGATTAGTCCTACCAAAGCCAGAATGGGTTAATGATATGTTCGACGAGCCCCCAAAATTTACGAGTACAAGAGCATGACTTGTTTTTGAGAGATCGCCTTTTATATTATTAGTACCACCTACATTTACTGAATTGATAAAGACATTGTAGGGATACTCAAGGTTAGAGATATTTGTTAGGGAAACTGTATTGTTGCCTCCTCCTAAATCAATCACATCTTGATAGAAACTTCTAGTATTCCCCACAAATGCCCGTAAATTTGTAGACGGATCGTAAGGGTTTTTCCAGTCCGTATTTAAAGAATTATTAGGACTTGTTCCAGAAATGTAAGACAAAGGATCTAAAGAATATTCTCCAGCCCGAAGCGTACTAACATTAGGGGAGAAATCAACTACATCGTCACCCTTTCCCAAAATATAAGGTACATCGTTGTAACCAACTGGTACGGTTAAATAATCTGAACCTTTAGTAGTGGTCAAATGATGTGTAGATAAAGGGGCGGCGGGAGAGTAAGCTTTTCGATTAGGAAGTCCACCAACATAGAGACGAGGTTTACTATTACCAAAATCACTTAGACTGGCTAAGTTTAATTTTATTCCTTGACTACTTGCTTTTAATTCATCAGATAAAATTAGCCTTTCAAAATCACGAAGTTGTGTGTCTGGACCATTAGTTATACCCGATTTGCCATCAAGATCTAGTTCAAAGAATCTGCCTTTTGCATCTATATCTGCAAATAAGCGAACATCACCCTTTGTCAGTGAATATATATCTGAGTCTAGAATAAAAATATCACCATTCGGAATTCTTTTCGTTAAAATATCTTTACCAAAAGCATCTTGATAAGAAAATGGCTCAACAGGGATAGGACTGCTTTCAGGTCCACCATCTAAATCATCTTTACCTGGACTTAACTGAGCTACATCAGAATCTTCTTGCAACCCTTCTGGAGTGTTAGGATTATCTGGAGTTTTAGGCTTATCGTTTAAATTTGTACCAGCCAAGTAATCTGGATTAGGGGTCCCAAGGTAAAATTTGGTTTTAGGATCGATCGCTGTACGAAGCGAATCGATATCAATCTGAGAATCATACTCAAGTAGTGAAGCTAAATTTATCTTAGGTGCTATTAAATCATCTAATTGGCTAAATCGTTTTGAAAATAACGGAGCTGATAGTAGGTCAAACTTGCCAAGAGATTTTTCGCTATTAGAAATGGGAAGCAGAAGCTTATCAAAACCTATATTAAAAGGTTTTAAATTGAAGGCGACCTTACCTATACCTGTTTTTAAGTTAATAGTTGGAGTCAAAAAAGAGTTAACATTGGCAGTTAGAAGTGGGTCGAACTTTAGCTTAATATCTAACTTTCCATTTTTGTTTTTGTCTAATGCCACAATAGCTGGATCTGTTGCTGGGAGATTAAAGTTTATGTTTCCTTTTAAATCGTCTAGTGCTACCCCATCAATAAATAGCTTAGGCTGTAAATCGCTAATGGTAAAATCAACTTTAAAATCAGCATCTAACGCGACTTTGAGGCTAGCATCAAATAGAGAAAGGTCATAATTGTAACCAAAAGTTTTGCCAAAAATTTCATATTCTTGACTGTCGGCAATACTTGTAGGAATCGGGAGCTTATCAGCAATAATGTCATCTAACTTCAAATCGAAGCTGATTAGATCCTTAGCTTTCGCTGAAGCTGAAAATTTGTAACCATCTGCTGTTAAATCTGATTTAAAATCAATGTTATTTAAATTAGGAAGGTTAAATCCAAAATTTAAATATTTACCCAGAGGTAGGGGGTCTGATTTTATTCCAGACTCAGTAAAATTGTACGTTTTACGGCTTGCAATCCAGTCAATAGTTTGTTGATTTTTACGAGTATCAAAATCAACAAACTGATGTGTTAATTTGGCAGAAAGGGGGATTTTTTCATTAAAACTTACAGATTTAGTGTTAGTTTTCTTCTCCCAGGAAAACAATGATTCAATTATATCAACGTATTCTAAAGAAGCTCCGCCTGTGATGTAAGCTGCTGCCTTAGATTCAAAAATACCCTTGATACCTAAGTAAAAATAGGGGCTGATATAATCAAAAAAAGCACCTCTTTTGTCAAATTTGGATTGGAAATCTAAATAACCATTAGTTACATTTAAACTTACATCGGTAAAAAGAGGTAAATTCCACTTAACTTCACCTAAGTTATAACCAGCATCAACCTGAAGACCTGCTTTTATATTCGCTGGTTGAGATGAATTGTTGGGTCCAGCAATGGTAAACTTAGCATTAGCAGACGCACTAACCACACCTCCAAGAGATATATTGGGAGTTTTCAGTTCAGGGATAGATATCGGGCCAAAAGCCGTATCTAGTCCCAAAACATCATTCTTGATCAAATTTCCCAACCCTAAACTTTGGAGGGGTTTTTGAAAAATATCCTTTGTAGTCCAGGTCTTCGCATTTGGTAAACCCACTAAACTACCAATAGAAAATGTGTCCTCAATAGATTTTCCAATGCGTTGAGACCATAAAATTTGATTGGGTACTGATTGCTCAACTTGAATAACTTGCCCATCTAAATTAATGAAAGTGCTATCATTTTCACCACGGATAACCTGTAATTGGTCTGGTGTCAAATTTTGATTCGATACAATTGCTGAAAATATTTGTCCTTCATCCCCAGGTGTATCAGTGATATTGATTTTAGAATCGACGAAATGCCCAATTTCCTCTAACAAAACGCGAGTCACAGCTTCAGAATTTCCAACATTTTGACTTAAATATTCTTGAGACAAATAAACCGTGTTAGTTGCCTTGGCAAATGCCCCATTTGCTCCATTAATTTCTTTAGCTGAACGAATTTCAATGTGAGGCAGTTGACTGAAGTCTCCTGCTTGCCAAGCTTTTCTCAACTCTTCGGCATTTACTCCTGACCCAAACGCCAGTTCTATCTTCTGACCCAATTCTGAATCGCTGGCGAAAACTTGCAATTGCTCCTGCGCTCGTAAAACAGCTTGTTCCAACGTCAAGAGTAGGTTTTGTTCAACCATTGAGTTAGCCTTTACCAGAATATTCTTGCCGACAGAATAAGTATTATTCATCATATTTACCGAGTAACTTAGTAGAGTAAAAAGTCAAAATGTAATTAAGAGAAAGCGGAGCAAATCGTAACTGCTCGCTGCAACTAGATTGCGCCGAACATTTGCCTTAGCAGGACTTACGCATCTATGCCAAATCACCTTAGTTTTTTACCGAATTTGTGGGTAAGTGCGAAAAAAATTCGTAAAAAACCGATTTATTTATTTATGGCTATCCGCGCGTCAGTCCTACTTACTTTGCAAGTTGTACAGAATCCGGAATCTGCCGAAAAAAAGTTAGATACACCAGCCATAATCACTTTAATCAGTTTCGCCAGTTTAAGGCGAACATATTATTACGGTCTGAACATGTTCTTGCTACATCATGCACAATCGTTTAGGCGAAGTTAGCGTCCTTAATTTTCTTGGCATCGCCGTCGTTGAGGAGTAAAATCACTTCCATAAAAGACAGAATTATTGTACGTGATTAAAGGCTTCGTCTTCTTGCCATCAGCGACAGCAATGGTGGCATACCCGCTACCATTCGCAATACATTAAAAAGTAGTTGGTGCAGCAGAGGCTGGCTTACTGATAGAGGCGATCGCACCATAAAGCGCGATACCAGCAATAAATAAGTTTCGCAGAAAAGCTTTTTTAGACATGACTTCTTACTCTTATCGAGCGTTGTGTAATTTAACAATTAGTGGTAACAGTGCACTTTTTTTTTCGATTGAAAATCCCCTAAAAAAGGTTTTTTTAGCGTGCGTTTTGGCAAGCCAGAACGGCAGCAGCTTCAGTGATTTGTGTTCTGACTCTGACGGTTCTACAGTTCACATCATTCTGAACACAAATCCACCCTGAAATCAGATGCACTGAATTGAGGTGAATTTATACGGAAGTTCTCCCCCATGCTCGCGATCGTTTCGGTTCAAAAAAATACGGGGTAAGACTTTCCAGTAGGGGAAAATCTTTTACATAACTACAAGTTTTGGAAACTTTTATGTAGTCGGCTTTTTACTTAATCTTACTATCTCACAAGAGGTAGTAGACAAAGATTAAATAAATCTTAAAGATATGACTGCAGATGTTTAACGATCAAATCGCCCCAACCTATATCCCAAAATAGATATAACCAACGGACGCCCCCCAAATCGGGAAAGTTCCGTTTATACAAGACGACTTTAATCATCTTTGCCAGTTCAAGTCGAACACTTCCTTGCGAATTGAACATATTCTTGCTACATCATGCGAAACTGCTTGGGTGAAATGCCTGTGTATCTGCGAAAATGCTTAGCAAAATGGCTGGGATTGGCAAAACCACACGCGATCGCAATGTCATTCACTGTGCCTTCTTTCTGTTTCAGTAATTGCTTCGATTTCTCTACTCGCTGCTGAATTAAGTACGCATGAGGAGTCGTTCCAGTTGATTGCTTAAATAATCGACAGAAATGGTACTGGCTAATCTGCAATTCATCTGCAAGGGTGGCTAATGATAGGTTCTCACTTAGATGAACGTTCATATACTCAAGAGCTTGCTTCAGTTTGTACTTAGGTAAGCCACCTTCATACTCTGGTAGAATGTGCTTGCGGGTTGAGTAGTTTCTCAAAAAATGTGCTGCCATAGCTGTTGCCATTGACTCCGCATAGAAGCCACTATTTGTTGGATCAGTTTCTAATACCGTTTTCAGAGCTAAGATAATTTGACAGACTAGCGGATCGGGCTTTGATAGCATCGGCTTCAGTTCGATTTTCTCTGGATTCGCAGACTCGTAAGCAGCATGAGCTAGAAATGTAGGATCGAGATAGCAGTGAGTCGTTTCCCCTGCCTGACTCGACCTCACTTTGAGCAGCATATGAGCAGGAAAGATTTCAATATGCCCCTTTTCCTGTTGGTCATGTTGAAATCGATACCGCTTTCCATCAACCACCATTTCTACTTCCGTTGGCTGCTTCCACGATGGTAGAGAAATGAGGTGCTGAAGACCTGTTGTTTCAGGGAAATCAATTGCAGGCAGTTGATAATGTGCAAGATGGATATTTTTCCACCCCGCTTGTTGACTGGAGTGAATCACTGGACGCGGAGCAAACGTTAAGGTTGAATCTTTTTGAGAGTAATCGATCTCTAAAGGTCTCTCTGCTGACATTATAAATTTGCTCTCTAAATTTGTACGAATAATAGTTCTTTAAATAGCGACCAAAGTAGTCTAACTACTAACCCACTATTATCTCAGATGATTCACTTTTATCCCCTCAATCCGCCTACGCTCCTCCTTGGGGGTGCCGAATGTGAGCTTTAGAGGCGCAATCTCTGTTAAAAAGCCCCTATATCTGTGATTACGCAAGTCCAAACTCACAGCCCGATCGCCCTACGCATCCACGTCCTTCAACCCATCCTCCAGCAGCATCCGCACTCTGGTCCACTTTCTTGCGCCCCGTCTTTGCTGCCAACATCGGCAGTTTACGATGCTCTCCCGACGGACATATCCACAGTAAACCTGACCGTGGCTTCTTTGTCCGGTGCTTGCAGTTTGTTCATAAGACTAGGGCGTGTTTTCAAACTATAACCACAACAGAATGCAGGTGATCGCGATCGTGGCTGTATAATTTGCAGTCAGCTTCTCATATCGGGTGGCGATCCGACGAAATTGCTTGAGTCGGTCGATCGCACGTTCAACAATGTTGCGTTGACGGTAAATTTCACGGCTAAAAGGGCCTCGACGGGGCTCATTTGACAGTCGTGGGATAGTAAAGCAGCAGCACAAGAACTCGGAGCAGGAGAAGAAGTAAAAGGTAAACCCCAGTCGCATTAGTCAATATAGCAACCGCCAAGACGGTTACGACGTTGTTAATGGCTGAAACGATTGATTTTATTGCTTCTTCCTTCTTCCTTCTGCTATAGATGACAAAATCTGCTGGTAAGCATCGATGGTTTGCTGGGCGATCGCCTCCCAGTTATAATACTTTTCGGCATACTTTTTGCCGTTCAATCCCCGCCGTTGGCGTTCCTGTGGATTCAGAAGTGCTGATTTGATTGAATTGGCGATCGCCCCTACTTCCAGAGGCCCCACCCAACCAGCTTCTGCTTGCTGTATGTCTTCCGCAATATGTATGCGATCGGAAATGGCGACAGGTACACCGGCGGCCATCGCTTCTGCTACAGCAATGCCAAAGTTTTCGTAATAAGAAGGCAATACAAATAAGTCGGCTTTTGTCAACAGTTCAACTTTTAAATCACCGCTCACAAAGCCAGTTATTCTTGTGTATTTTGCTAAGCTTGAATTCTGAATTTGTACTTTAATTTGTGTTTCATAATCAGCATCTTGGGGATTTGAACCAGCTAAAATAAAGTGAAATTCTATGCCCGATGCCAAAATACTTTCTAATGCTGAAATTAACAAATCAAGCCCTTTTTTAGGTTCAATTCGCGACATAAATAAGATGATTGGCACTTCTGATTCCCGCAATCTCTTAGGAAACAAACCTGCTGTCACCCCCAATGGAATCACCAAATCCCGTGGCACAGGCATCTTGCCTGTGCAGTCCAAATCCCGTGGCACAGGCATCTTGCCTGTGCTACCCCAACCAAATCTTTCTGAGATTTTAGCCTCTTCTTTACTTGTGAAATGAATTGCAGCAGCGCCTGCTAAATTAGGGCGTTCTAAAAGCGTGGCATAAATCTGTTTCAAGCGCTTTTTTTTCTGCAAATCAGCGGGATCAAGCATACCGCAGGGACGCATAATATATGGCAACTTGTGATATCTAGCAATTGTGGCTGCAAAGGTAGTTACTGGTGAGAAAAGAGCGTGAATATGAGCCAGGTCAAATTGTCGCGCGTTTTCATTTAACCACTGCAATAACGAGAGTGAAAATTTATATCTGCGCCAGGGATAACAGCGGAAATAAATAATCTGATAACCGTTTTGTTGTATTGGTTGATTTAGAGGAACATCTAAAGGAAGTTGACCGATATCTCCGTTAGAATCTGTGGTGATAATGGTGACATCAATGTTTTTTGCTGCGAGGGCCGCAGAAAGTCCGAGTACCATTTGACTTGGCCCGCCGTATACCAAGGAAATTGAGGGGATAATTTGGAGAATCCGCATCAGGGATAGTTATTTAAATCCACATACCAACATCTCCCATTACAAATTTAATTATCTGCAAAAGGCTGCCCGTCTAGCTGTTCAGCTTCCTCTCTCTTTGTTGCTGTAATTTGGGTATTGTGAGCCATTTCCTTGGAAAATTCATACATTTCACTGGCTTTTGCTTCCGCAGCTTTCACAATTTCAAGGATTTCCAGCAGTAGGCTTTCATCTGGTAATTCTTTCATGGCAATGCTTCTAATCTCTCAACTACTTTGTCAATCATAATTCTCGATTCAGGAGCCATCTTTAGCAAGGCTGCTAAATAATCTCCTGCTTTTTGAACATCTTCATGGGGCACACCAGCCATCAATACATTGCCCACAATGTGTTCTGCTTGTAAGCGAGTACCTGCTACGTTGAATTGAAAATTGGTGATTGAAGAAAAGTATTGCATCAGTATTTCATTCTGGGGAAAAAGAGACATGGCTCTTCTAAGTGCAAAAAGTCCCAGCGTTGCTTGGCGCTCACTATCGTCTAGTACCTGGTAGAGTTCGTTAACCAAAGAGCGTATATCGGGAGGAATAGACATTTACCACAGTTTTTATTTAACACTTGCATTATAGCTAAAAGTTACAATAATTCTTTGTAGAATTCCAATAACTGCTCAGCTAAAGCTTTATTTGTATAATTGCTCATCGCTCTATGATAACCCCGATCGCCCAAATCAGCAGCCAACTCGCCCCGCTCCATCAATTTCTGCAAACACTCTCGCAAAACCCCGGAATTTCCTTCTGGGAACAATAAACCCGCATCGCCGATGACGTGGGGAATTTCCCCGCAGTCTGAACCAATCACCGGAATGTGACAGGCCATCGCTTCAATTAAAACGTGACCAAATTGTTCTTTCCAGCCCACCGTGGTCAAAGTTTTGAATTTATAGCTAGTTTGCGAAGGCAATACCAAACAGTTCATTAAGTTAATGTAAGGGGGAATTTCTTCGTGGGAAACGCTTTCAACCCAGATTATTCGGTCGCTGATTCCCCATTCTCTACATTTTTCGGCGAGGTACGCTCGCAATTTTCCTTGTCCTACTAACAGCCACTTCCAAGAGCTTTTTTTTAACCCTGCCAAGGCTTCAGCTAAAGTCAACAATCCTTTTTCTTCGACAAATCGCCCTACAAATCCTACCACAAAATCGGTCGGTTTAATTCCTAACCTGCGCGATAAATCAGCGTCTTTACCAGTGCGGCGAAACAAAGTTTCATGTACTCCGAGTTGTGGCATTACTTTTACCGCACCTTGATAGCCCCGCTGCCGCAAAATTTTAGCTCCATCTAAGTTGCCTGCAATAATTCCGTCGGTGTGCTGAAGATTGTAATTTTCTAAGAGTGAAATGGGCCAATTCAATTGATAAGGCAGATTCCACCAAGTAAACAATATATTTTTTGCTTGGAGTTTGAGCAGTTTATTTAGTAAAATTAATTGAGCACAAGCGAGGGATTTTGAACCTTGTTCAACTTGAATTATCTGCGGCTTAATTTTCTGCAAAAGTTCAATTAAATCTCTACCAAAAGTTAGCAATCCTTGATTGTTTTGACTAAAGTTGGAGACGGGGACTACTTTAAATGAGCCTTTTTGATAAAATTGCGTTTCTATAATCTTATTTTGTACGCCTCCAGGTTTCCAACGCTGCGGCACTACAACTGTTACTTCAATATCGGGTTCTAGGTTGGCTAATATCTTGAATTTTTCCCGATTAATGTCCACAATATAGGTGTGACTAGCCACGAGAATTCTCATTTATTGGGAAGGGCGAATGGGAATAGGTAATTATTGAGCGTTAATCTTGTCTTGATGGCTATAACTTTGTCCATCATTCCACAGAGATTGAATTAGTGTATTTATAGCACTGAGAAAACCCAGGATATAAAAAGCAAATCTAGTTACAATTTTAATGGGCGAGGCGCTTTTATAACAAGGTGGATTTCCCAAAACGTGGCAGTCAAATAGTTTGGCAAAAAATCGCAGGCATTGAAAAGCTGTTAAATTTTTCAATCCCATGAAGAAATGGTTGTGATAAAATGTTACTTGATATTCGATCGATCGCGTACTGACATCGTGACACCCGCCGCTCTCTTCCCCCAAGTGAACTAAACACGCATTGGGATCGTACCAAATTTTCATGCCCGTCGATCGCAATCTCAAACAAAAATCCGACTCCTCCCGCACCGCACTCCCTGCAAACCGCTCATCAAACCTCAGCCCCCATTCGGCAAAAACCTGCCTGCGAAATGACATATTGCAGCCTCTAGCCGAGAGCACCTGCTGCGGTTTTACTGTATGCACCAAATCGATAAAATACCAGGCAATGCCCGCATCCATCGCTTCTGATGGCAAATATTCGATCGCCAAATCGCCTCCAGAATTATCCAGTTTCATTCTGTCAAAAACCCGGCCCGCCACACATCCCACATCGGGTTTTTCTAAATAGTTGTCAGCGTGAGCTGCCAAAAAACCATCTGGCAATTGTACATCATCATCAATAAATAAAATAATCTCTCCCACTGCGCGCCGCACTGCATAATTTCGAGCAGCAGGCAAACTAGCCCAATCTACCCGAAACCAGCGAATTTTGCCCGCATTTGCCAATTGCTCTAAATAAACTTGAGTTTCCGATTCGTGGGTGCGAGTTTGATCAATTACCAGCACTTCAAAATTCGGGTAATTTTGCCGAATCGCATCAGCCAATGTCTCTCGCAGAGGTTGTTCACGGTTGTAGGTAGGTATCACAACAGAAATCATCATTTGCAGTTGCCACTTTGCTTATTTCTCTACACGCCAAAGCCAGCCATCGCTTGGTTTGTAAATTGATGTAATTTTATATTTTTGCACTTTTTCTAGTTCAAATTTTAATGCTTCTGTAGCTCGGTAGAGAAATACATCGCTAAAACCATCAGGAATTTTGACTTGTTCGGGTTTAACTGCCAACAAAAGCTGTACTTGCGGCTTCAGCAGATAGCTGACAGACAGTATTTTTCCTGTGATGTTGTTACCTCCGTGAGTGATTACTAAAGGTTTTTTCGCTTGATTTACAATCGCCGCTACTTGCGGATTGTATTTAGTGCTAGAAGGATATTTGTTCCACCACAGTTGCGACTGTGAGCTGACGGCACAAGAAACTATTCCACTCGATATTATGGCTATTAAACCGAGCTGCCACAGTTTTTGCTGGCGGGGATTGGTAGCGACTTTAATTTTAGCGGTGAATAGGTAGGCAACAGCTATCTGGATTGCTAAAATATAGGGAACCAGATAGCGATCGGCAACGCCTCGCACTGCTATCAATACTATCGCTGTAATTCCGATCGCTGTCAAGACAAACAGCCAAACTCGTTTAGGAGTTGAGCGGCAGAGCGAGTATATTGAATGTGCGATCGCTAACAGCAATACGGCTACTACAATCACTCTGATTAAATCTGTAGTCATATTTATAGAACCAGATTTGATGATTCCGCCCGCCCAATGCGTGTCGATAAATATTCGGCAGGTAATGAGAATTAAAGGTTTAAGTGAAGATATGAAAGACAGGGAAAGGCGGGGCAAGCCTACTGTTGCTTCGATTTTTGGCGCGTTCTTCAGTAATACCCAAATCCAAGGAGCAAAAAGAATTATTGCTATTGTGGCAGTTACTAAATAAGTAATTAATGTCTTGCCAAAACGCCAATTCTCCTGGATAATTACATAAATGCCATGGGTCAATATTACTAAAAAAAATAATAAACTACAATACAGTCCTAAAGTCAGGGCGATCGCATAAATAAACCAAACAGCCTTACTAAATTTAGATGTGCTGGGAGAATTTTGTAGGGCGATCCTCTTGGTTGGCGTAGCCCCCGTAGGGGCGGGCTTCGCTAACGCCCGCAGCAGAATTGCATTCGACAACAAAACCAGGACTGCAAACATCATGTACGGTCTTGCCTCTTGCGCGTACAAGACGTGAAATGGTGAAACAGCAACGATTGTAACAGCCACCCATGCCACAGACGCAGAGCGAAATAATTCCCAGCACAGCCAATAAATGCTGGGAAAAACTAACAAACTAATCAAAGCTGAAAGACTTCTGACAGTCGCCACTTGCGGGTCGAACAACTGCACCCAAAATCGGGCTAAAATAAAATACAGCGGCGATAGTTGGGGTTCTTCTGTAGCTAAACCTTTAACAGTATCCCACCAAGTTTTTTCGGAATTTATCTGTTGGTATTTCCGCTGGAAATCTGCGACGCTAATTGTTTTGCCTTGAAAATCTTGCTGCACCATTTCCGTCCAAGTGTAGCCAGAAATTCGCAGCGAGGTTATAGATTCGTCGAACGAATAGACTTTGCGATCCAGATTAGTAAAGCGGAACCATATCCCCGTTATTAAGATGACGACAATTAAAAATTTTAACGAAATTCGATGCAGCCGCCCATTTTGAATTGATTTGGTGTTCATACAATCAGAAATGGGGAAATGAAGAAAGAAGGATTTAGTTATTTAGGACAGAGGGAGTAAACAAGAAGGAATAAAGAATGAGAAATTGGTTTCAATAGCCCCTATATTTCTCTAGAGGCTTCTTCCTTCTTCCTTCTTCCTTCTTCCTTCTTCCTTCTCCCTTCTTCCTTCAGATTAATTCCCCATTTCCATCAGATAGCTATGTGTTGCTGAACGGCTAAAACTAAACTTTCAGTCCAAAAATTAGCCAATTCGGCACTGGCAGCTTCCACCATAACTCGAATTAGCGGTTCAGTGCCAGAAGCGCGCACCAAAACCCGTCCCTGTTCTCCCATTGCTGTTGTAGCACGATCGATCGCACTTTGCATTGCCTCGCACTCCTGCCATTTCAGGCGTTTTTCGCGATCGTCCACCCGAATATTTCGCAGCAACTGCGGATAAGTTTGGAAACTGCCACTTACCAATTGTGCCAAAGATTGCCCGGACTGGCGCACCAGCGAAGCCAAATGCAAAGCTGTCAGCAAACCGTCGCCGCTGACACCGTAATGCGGACAAAGAATGTGTCCAGACTGTTCGCCGCCCAACATCGCACCAGTGCGCTGCATTTCAGCGTGAACGTACTGATCTCCGACGTTGGTTCTAGTTAGTTTGCCCCCCAATTCTTCCCAAGCTCGCTCGAAGCCGAGGTTAGCCATTACAGTAGAAATAATTAAATTGGATGGTAACTGTTGGGAGTCGCGCAACTGCCGGCCCCACAGATAAAGAATGTAATCGCCGTCAATCGTTCGCCCTTGGTTGTCAACACACAAAACTCGATCGGCATCGCCGTCAAAAGCAAATCCCAAATCGGCATTGTGTTCCAAAACAGCCGCTTGCAAACTGTCGAGATGAGTAGAACCGCAGTTAACATTAATACGAGATCCATCAGGAGAGTCGTGCAAACAGATCACATCCGCCCCCATTTGCGCGAACACCGCCGGCGCCAAACCCGCAGCGGCCCCCCAAGCCAAATCCAAAACTATCCGCATTCCCTCCAAATTCATCTCTTGCAGCGAATCACAGAGCGAAGTGGCATAATCTTTAACCAACTCAGCGCGATGGTAGTGGTGCCCCCAAGCCAAGCTAGCAACCGGAACCTTTGCCCCCCGGATTCCCGCTTCGATTTGTTCCTGCAACTGCTGCGACAGCTTCGAGCCGTTTGAGCCGAAAAATTTAATGCCGTTGTCTTCTGGGGGATTGTGAGAAGCCGAAATCATCACTCCGCCGACCGACTCCGAAACGCTTGCCAGATAAGCAACGCAGGGAGTGGGACACAATCCCAAATTCCACACTTCCAAACCGGCGGCTGTCAAACCCGCTGACAGTGCCATTGCCAGCATATCGCTGGAATTCCTGCTGTCTTGCCCCAAAATCACAGGCCCCTGGTTGGGGGAATGTTGCCGTAGAACTTGTCCAGCCCAGAAGCCGACTTGCAGGGCTAGGGGTGCATTCAGCAATTCTCCAACTTTCCCGCGAATGCCGTCTGTGCCGAAGAGTTTGGTATTGGGCAGGGGGAGGCTATCTCCCACCAGAATCGTATCGCGTTTGACTGGCTGTACCGAGTTAGCAGCCGGAAACTCGCTGCCACGAGGGCGCGAAGGTGTCTGAACCATATTCACTCCTTTAGGAATATTCACACTCACACTTTGGGTTCATGTTACAACTGAAAGTCTTTATTTTCAGCCTAAATAGCATTTATTTCGTCAATTGCTGAGGCAACTTGCTCAGACAACCTACGCACAAAGCTTAACTTCATCGGAAAAATTTGTATTGTATCTAAGGGAAAAACTTTTAGTACCGGGGCGCGCCCACGCCACGAAACCCGGTTTCTTTCTGTCTCCAGGCGTGACGCTGCTGCGGTTTGAGCCGATCAGCAACTGCGGGTATAGAAGGTTAATGCTGTATTGCCATATACTTTCTGGCGGCAAATTTCTAGACCGGAAATCGGTTGTGTCGATCGCTCCGGGCTGTGTTCGACGGCCATTTCGCCATTTGGTGCTAGCATTTCTTGGCTGGCGATCGTGTTTAACACAGGTTCGTACAAGTCGCTGGCGTAGGGCGGATCGAAGTAAATGCGATCGAACTGCTGCCCCGCTAGTGTCGCCAACTTCGCCGTCGCGTTTCCTCGCAGTATTTGGAATGTTTGGGACGAGTCTGCTACTTGCTCCCAGTTTTCGCGGATAATTGCACAAGCTTTCGCCGACTGTTCGATGCCAGTGACACTCGCTGCTTGACGACACAAAGCTTCTGCACCCATGGAACCGCTGCCGGTACAAATGTCAAGCCATCTGCAATCTGCGATCGTCCCTTGCCAAATATTAAATAAAGCTTCTCTGACTCGCGAAGGTGTAGGGCGAGTTGCGAGTCCCGGCAGAGTTTTGATTTGGCGATTGCCACTGATTCTTAGGCTCATTTAGGAAGAAGGAAGTTCGGCAACGGATTTGGTAACGGATGTAACGGATGTCAGGAAGAAAAAAGAAGGAAGTTCGGCAACGGATTTTGTAACGGATGTCAGGAAGAAGGAAGAAGACTTTTAAAAATGTCAAACCCGGTTTCGGCAATCTACCGGGTTTTTTTAAAGATTCATGCCACCTAAGCAGGTACTTTTTCCCTCACTAGACTGACAAAATTTGACAGCATTTGCAATCCCGTACTCGAAGACTTTTCCGGGTGAAATTGCACGGCCATCAGATTATCTTTAGCTATAGCCGCCGTCACGTTTTGACTACCGTGAGTCACAATTGCCGATCGCACTTCCAAATCCACCGGATCGACATAATAAGAATGCACGAAATAAACCCAAGGATCAGACGGTAAATTTTGCCACAGCGGCAAATTCTGCTGAGTAAATTGCAATTGATTCCATCCCATGTGGGGAATTGTCAAACCCGGTTCCGAGCGAAATCGGCGCACTTTTCCCGCAATAACGCCCAATCCCGGTTCTACACCTTCTTCGGAACTTTCAAACAGAATTTGCAAACCCAAACAAATGCCTAAAAAAGGTTTTCCCGAGGCGATCGCCCTTTTTATCGGTTCTATCAAATTGCGCGATCGTAAATTCTGCATTGCCGGGTCAAACGAACCCACCCCCGGCAAAACCACCGCATCAGCCTGCTCGATTATAGCAGGAGAATCTGTTATTTTTGGCACTGCACCCACATTTTCCAAGCCTTTACAGACCGAGTGCAGATTGCCCATGTCATAGTCCACTACTGCAATGACAGACATTGACTTACTTGCCTTATATTATCAATATAAGTATTATTGCACAAATATGACGGCGAAAATCCTGCTAACCTCATTTGATACTTGGCTTCCCCATCAGAAATCCAATTCTTCCGACGACTTATTAGCTAAGATTTCCCAAATCAAATCTTTGCCTGATTCCCTGACTTTTTTGAGGAAACTGCCAGTAGATTTTCAGCTAGCACCTAATTTAGCGATCGCCCAAATCAACCAACTACAACCCGATACTATTATCTGCTGCGGTATGGCCGAAAGCAGGCAAAAGTTAACTATAGAATCTTGCGCTTGCTGCGATCGCGACATTCGGCAAACATCAGTTAATCTCGAACCGCTAGTCGCTGATTTAGCTGCAACAGAAATCAGTCACGAAGCCGGAAAATTTGTTTGCGAAGCCCTGTATTATGCAGTTTTAAAACACCTTGCAGATTCTCAACTTAGCACCAAATGTATTTTTGTACACGTACCAATTTTGACAGAAGAAAATGCCGACAAAATTGTCGCCGATTTTTTATTAATTTTAACTCGCCTCCCTTAACAACTAACAACTAACAACTGACAACTGCCAACTAACAACTAACAACTGACAACTGACAACTGACAACTGCCAGTTGCCAACTGCCAAGTCTTTAGCCTCCGTAATTCCAACCGGTGCTTTCTAGCAGCAACGGATTTCCTTCTCGGTGGACGCCGGCTGCCAAAACTTCTCCCACATAAACTGTGTGGTCTCCGTGTTCCACAGAACCGACAACTTTGCACTCGATGTAACCCAGAGAATCCGAGATAATCGGACAACCAGTTTCCGCGCCCGGATAAAATTCTACATCTTCAAATTTATTGCCAACGCGGCGCTGCTGCTTGAAGAATTTCTGGGCTAACTCTTTTTGCCCTGCTTCTAGGAAACTCAAAGCAAAGACACCGCTGGCTTTGATCATGCCGTGGGATTTGGAGTCTTGCTTAACGCAGTTGACAACTAAGGGAGGGGTAAAGGAAGATTGCATCACCCAGCTAGCGGTGAAACCGTTGACTTCCTCCCCGTCTTTGACACCGCAGATGTACAATCCGTGAGGGATTTTCCGCAAGATGGTCTTTTTAGCTTGTTCGTCTAGCACGGGCTTACCTGTTCGATCGATAATTCTACACCGCTCAGTTTACCAATGTCGGGTCCACAAACCCACCTGTCTTAAGGGCTATTCGCTAATATTCCCTTTTTAGATCCCAAACTTGACACCAGTTTTCAGTGAAAATTAACAACTCACAACTATTATGAAACTCCATACTTTTTAAACCAATCTTGCATCCGTTTCCAAGCATCCTTAGCTTCTTTTTCCCGGTAACTGGGGCGATAGTCGGCGTTAAAAGCGTGCGGCGCATCTGGATAAAGCACAATTTCCGAACCACTGCTGCCAGTTTTGAGAACTTCCTGCATTTTCTCAACTGTATCGTTGGGAATTGACTGGTCTTTGCCCCCGTAAAGCCCCAATACAGGCACTTTCAAAGTTGCTGCAATGTCGATCGGCTGTTTGGGAGTTAAAGCCGTAGAATCGCCAACCAAACGCCCGTACCAAGCCACTCCAGCTTTGACTTTCGGGTTATGGGAAGAGTACAGCCAAACAATTCTGCCACCCCAGCAAAATCCTGTAATTCCCAACTTATTAATATTGCCTTTTCCTGATTTTTGTGCCCACTCTACGGTTGCATCTAAATCAGACATAACTTGAGCGTCGGGAACTTTCGAGACAACTTTACTAATAATTTCTTGAACCTCGGTGAGTTTAGAAACATCACCTTGACGGGCAAACATTTCTGGGGCGATCGCTAAATAACCTAATTTAGCAAAACGGCGGCAAATATCTTGAATGTGGGCGTGAACTCCGAAAATTTCTTGAATTACTAAAATTACTGGAAAATTGCTGCCGCTGGCTGGCATTGCTCTGTAGGCTGGAATTGAGCCGTCTTTGACGGGAATTTTTACCTCACCTGCAACTAAACCAGCAGCATCGGTATTGATAACGGCAGCCGCAATAGGATGAACTGCTAACGCAAATCCGGCGCTTAATGCGGTGACAGTAATAAATTGTCTGCGAGTTAAATCTTTCATCGGTAATGGGGAATGGGGAATGGGGAATGGGCATTGGGCATTGGGCATTGGTAATTGGTAATTGGGCATTGGTAATTGGAACTAACCAATGACTAATGACTAATGACTAATGACTACTGACTAATGACTACTGACGGAAAAGCCGATCGTGCTCTGGATGGTACAAGCGCGATCGTCCTTCTGCTGATTTTCCCAACGCCGGACTAATAACATACATTGTCGTTCTGATTAAATTATTTTCGCGCGTAGCAACGGCCATTTTGTCAAGGGGAACTAGCACAATTTTTTCATCCGGCCAGCCCAACCGATAACAAATCGCTACAGGCAAATCCGATGGGTAATGTTCCATCAATTTAGCTTGAGCTTGTTCGACATGGCGGGCGCTCAAATACAGGCACAAACTCGCTTGGTGAGCCGCTAAACTCGCCAATTCTTCGCGTTCCGGTACTTCGGTTCGACCGCTAATTCTGGTCAAAATAATTGTCTGTACAATTCCCGGAACTGTCAACTCAATTTTAAGTTTAGCCGCCGCAAGTTGGAAAGCGCTAATTCCCGGAATTACCTCAAAAGCAATTCCCTCGCAGGCCAAAGCTTGCATTTGTTCGCCCACAGCCCCGTATAGACAGGGATCGCCCGAATGGAGGCGGACGACGCTTTTTCCGTCCCGCACTCGTTCCACCATCAAAGGTACAATCTCTTCGAGGGTCTTATCCGCAGTTTGGATCACTTCAGCATCTGCGCGCACCCCCTGCAAAATTTGCTCTGGAACTAACGAGTCAGCAAATAATATGACATCGGCTGCAGCCAGTAATTTTTGAGCCTTAACAGTCAACAAATCCGGGTCTCCTGGGCCTGCACCTACAATGTATACCCCTGGAATTAGGGATTCAATCTCTGTCAAACTCATTGCTGCTAAAAAATTTGCTAAATTTACGGACTCTTCCGGATGTACCTATTTTGGTTGGAAGTAATAGATGGTAGATGCACCCTGGTTTTGAACCCTAGAGACTAACCTCTCTGGGGTTTTTTATTGATCCTCTGGCAATTTCGGAGTGATATTTGCCCGATCGCTATTGGGGGAGACAACATCGGGTAAAGGTCGATCAAGCAAATAAAGCCAAGCTAACCCGCCCAACCCTAACACAATCCCAGTCAAGCTTACCATCTGTGCCGTCCGCAGCGGCCCGAACATCAAACTATCAGTTCGCAACCCTTCAATCCAGACTCTACCGGAACTGTAAGCTGCGATATAAACCAAAAATAAAGCACCAGTTTTTAAGCGAATTTTGCCCTGCAAATCGCGGAAAAATAAAGTTAGAAGCAACCCAAATACTGTCAAATTCCACAGGGATTCGTAGAGAAATGTGGGGTGGAAGTATTCAAAATTAGCATAGGCGGGCGGGCGGCTGTTTGGCGGAATATAGAGTTTCCAAAGCAAATCCGTAGGACTGCCAAAAGCTTCGGAGTTAAAAAAATTTCCCCAGCGTCCGATCGCCTGACCGAGAATTGCCGAAGGCGCGATTAAATCGGCCAATTGCCAAAAAGAAACTCGCTGGATTTTCGCAAAAATTAAAGCTGCGATCGTTCCACCCAAAATCGCCCCGTGAATTGCAATTCCGCCTTTCCAAATTGCAATAATATCTTCAGGCCTCTGGGCGTATTGCTGCCACTCAAAAGCCACGTAATAAATTCGAGCGCAGGGAATAGCGCCCAGAACCAGCCAAATTGCCAAATCACCCAATAATTCGGGATTTACGCGGCGTTTTTGGGCCAAGTATTGGGACAGACTGACCCCAATCAAGACGGCAGAAGCTATCAACAGCCCGTACCAGCGAATGGCTACGGGGCCAAGTTGAAAGATAATTGGGCCGGGCGATGTAAATTGAAACGCTAAGGGCAGAGCAAGAATATTTAGCACCATAAAAGTTGCATTAATTGTGATGGAAAACTGTTAAATTTGCACACCCTTTAACAAACTCCAGAGTTTATTTTAGGTGGCTGCGGTCATTTACACGCAATATTTGGGGAATTTTGCCAAAAAAGAAGGAAGAAGGAAGAAGGAATACCGTATGGGGAAAAGGCCATTAAGAACGTCCGAACCGTCGGGCGCGGTTGCTTGCTATACCTTGTGGCTTCTGCATAAGTGGCTTGAGGAGGATTAACGGCAGTTTTGGTCGAGAAGTTTTAATATGGAGGATGGCTTTAAATTTTCTGATGACCTATGTCTCCTACTTCCGTTTCTCAGGTGTACTCTTCTGGTAATTCCAGGGGTGCGAATCAGTCTCGCAAGACTGCTGCTTTGGCTGTTGAGTCGGGTAAAATTCCGCCCTTGCTGGGGGCGAGTTTAGCTGAGTTAACGGAGTGGGTGCAGCAGCAGGGACAACCGGCTTATCGGGGAAAGCAGTTGTACCAGTGGATTTATGAGAAAGGTGCGCGATCGATCTCTGACATTTCTGTATTCTCGAAACAGTGGCGCGAGACTGTTGCTAAAATTCCGATCGGGCGATCGACAATTCACTATCGATCTGTCGCACCAGACGCCACCGTAAAGTATCTCTTAAAATTGGCAGACGGTCAAATCATTGAAACAGTCGGCATTCCCACCGATAAACGGCTGACTGTGTGCGTCTCAGCCCAAGTTGGCTGCGCGATGGGCTGCGACTTTTGCGCTACCGGAAAAGGCGGTTTCAAGCGCAATTTAGAAGTAAACGAAATCGTCGATCAAGTCTTGACAGTACAGCAAGATTTCGGCCGCAGAGTCAGCCACATCGTATTTATGGGAATGGGCGAACCCCTGCTGAATTTCGATAACGTTGTAGCTGCTGTCAAGTGTTTGAATCAAGACGTAGGAATTGGACAGCGAAACATCACTATTTCCACAGTCGGGATTCGCAATCGCATCAGCCAACTAGCTGAACATCAACTGCAAGTTACCCTCGCCGTCAGCCTCCACGCTTCCAATCAAAGATTGCGCGAAGAGTTAATTCCTAGCGCCCGCCCTTATCCTTTGGGTGAGTTAATCGCAGAATGTCGGGAATATGTGCGATCGACTGGGCGCAGATTAAGTTTTGAATACGTACTTTTAGCAGGTGTGAATGACTTGCCAGAACACGCAGCCGAGTTGGCTAGTCAGTTGCGCGGCTTTCAGTGTCACGTCAATTTGATTCCTTATAATCCGATTCAGGAAGCTGAATATAAGCGACCGACTCCCAATCGAATTAACAGTTTCGTTGCGACTTTGAAGGAAAAGAAAATTGCAGTTAGCGTGCGCTATTCTCGCGGATTAGAAGCAGATGCAGCCTGCGGACAATTGCGGGCATCCGAGATTTAGGATTGGATTTTTAACCGCTAAAAATTGTCCTACGGTGCGTCAGAGTGCGTTATTTTATCGATGATTATAGCAATCCTAAATGAGTTGTAAATGTTTTACCCCACCCCAACCCTCCCCTTACTAAGGGGAGGGAGTAAGAAATTCACCAATGATTTAGGATTGGCTATATCTTCTGACACACTCTACTAATTTAGCTACAAGCGTTTAACAAGTATCCACCGCAACTCTAACGGCGGTGTTTGTTGCACAGAAAATAAATCGCGCCCGCTAGCCCAACTGACAAACCAAGGTGTCGGCGGCCACGCAGAGTCAGGCAAATGTTTCTGTTCGTATTCAATTACCGATTCATCAGAAATAATTTCTAACGGCAAACCCTCGATTGCTGCTTGCAATTCTTGCCTGGTAATCAGATAAGACCAACACAATTCAGACATTTGTTTTGCCATCTCATCGGGTTCGTACCCCTCTACAGCTAAGAAAGCACTGAATAATATAAACCCGCTGCTTAAAACAGCATCGGACATTTTGCCGAGGAAAAGACGAATTTGTTCGGGATAGCGGAAGTGAGAGAGAACTTCGGTAGCAATGGCTAATTTGTACCGATAAGTTTTCATCCTCAATAATGGGTCTAAAACGTCGCCTTGGGTGACATTTATCGGCAAGTTTTCGGCGGTTGCTGCTGCTGATAGCTTCTCGGCAAATATCGGTGTTAGTTCGATCGCATCCACGGAATGACCTAACCTTGCTAAAGGCAAACTATTGCGCCCCGGGCCCGCACCAACATCTAAAATAGGTGTTTTTCCCGGTTCGCCTAATTCGGCAGCAATGGCGATGACTTTGGCATCGGGATTGCTGCCGAATAAAGGTTCGGGGCGAATATCCGGCCAGCTATGATATTTTTGGGCCATTGATTCGATTTGAATCTGGGTATTCAGAGTAATGCCGCCAGCTAAACCGCTTTGGGAATTGGCGGGAAAATATGAGACTATTAGATTAGCGTGGGGGGAATTTTTGAATCCTTCTGCTAAGGCGTTGGCGATTAATGTTCGCAAGTTTTCGGCTTGGGCAGCGTCTATGTTTTGTCCGAGAATGTTTAAGAAGTCAGAGAGTAATTTAAGATAGTCGTCTAGCATCGATGGCAAGCAAGGCAGATAGAATTCTCCCTTGATGCCGATGTTCTTTTTGAGCCTTTCTTTGAGAATTAATTTCAGGGGATTGGAGTCAGTCAGCGGCGGGCCTGTTTCGGGTGATTCGCTGACGGGCAATTGGGCAATAGATGCGGCACTGGTGAGGTTTTTAGTCACAATCTTTTTGATTAGATTCGGCAATAAGTGCGATCGCACCGAGCATAATCTTGTGCTCTTGCACCTGAATTCGAGCGTGCAGTGTTTCTGCTGTATCATCAGGCAATACCGGCACCGCAGCCTGCATTAAAATCGGCCCGCTGTCTACTTCTAAACGGGCAATATGCACCGTACATCCAGTGATTTTAACCTTGGTGGCTAGTGCTTGCTCGACGGCGCGAATTCCTGGAAAACTCGGCAGTAAGCTGGGGTGAATGTTTATAACGCGATCGGGAAAAGCATCAAACAAAACTTTGGTAACAATTCGCATCCAACCCGCCATCACGACCCATTCTACATCATAATCTTGGAAAGTTTTGACAATTTTTGTATCTAATTCTTCGCGACTTTTGCAGTCGCGGTGATTGAGAAGAATCGAGGGAATGCCGTATTTTTCGGCTCTGGCTGCGGCTTTGGCTTCGGGATTGTTGTAAATTAATACTGGGATTTGAGCGTTGAGTTGTTGGTTTTGGATGGCTTGGGCAATTACCTCGAAATTGCTGCCGCTTCCTGATGCCAAAACTCCTACTTTTAATGGAGTGTGAGCGGGAGCGATTCTCTTCGTTGGCGTAGCCCCCTTAGGGGCGGGCTTCGCTAACGCACTTTTGCCAATCTCAGGAGAAATGAGGCAGGCATTGGAATTAACAGATACTGGATTAGCGGTCATTCGATTTTAGATTTTAGATTTTAGATTTTGGAGGCGACCCCACGGATTAATTCGGGGCTTGAGGATTTTAGATTTTAGATTTTGGATTGATTCCACGGATTAATCACGTGGCGGGTACTATCAAGAAATTCGCTTGTCATCAAGATAAAAACTATTCACTCGTATTCTACTATAGAGGTAAATGGTGCTTGGTCGCACTCTACATGGAAATATTGGCTAAGTCCTAAGTATATTTGGTTATGTGACTTACTGATTCAACCCTATTCTACAATATTACCAAAAAACTCTTCCCTGAGAATCGAATAAAGTTTTAGATCCCAATATCTGCCTTTTACAAATAGCTGCTGTCGCAATATCCCTTCCAATTGCATCCCCACTTTTTCCATCACCCTAGCTGAAGCAATATTGTTAACTTCACATCGAGCCACAATTCGATTCAGCAACATCTCCCGAAAACCGAAGTCAATCACTGCATTGACAGCCTCGCTCATGTATCCTTCGCCCCAATATCTTCTAGAAAGTGCGTAGCCAATTTCCGCCCGGCTGTGCGTCATGCTCCATTCCACAAATCCGCAAGTACCGATAAATTTTTTCTCGGCTTTGTGGACGATTCCCCAATCTACAAGCTCTCGTCTTTTGTACATTTTAGTAATGGATTTTAGAAAGTATTTAGTATCTTCGATAGATGTGTGAGTTGACCACATTGTGTATTCTGATACTTCCGGGTTGCAAGCATACTCAAACATATCGCTAGCATCGTTTAAAGTAATTTTTCTGAGCAGGAGCCTTTCAGTTTCTATAGTGGGTAAATGAGCTAATATATCGAGAAGATTCATTTTGACATTGACCTATATTGTGATACCATTTAAAACTAAAAGCTAAAATTTACAAGCCAATGGTTCGGATTAAATTTGGGCGTTTTAACTGGTTGGATAATGATACGATCGCAGCTTGGACTTTCTTGGCCCCAGCTTTGCTGTTTTTGGGTACTTTTTTGATTTGGCCGATCGCCTATTTATTTTACCTCAGCTTTACCAGCGGCAGCTTTACCCAGTCGGGAGTGCGTTGGATTGGCTTCAACAACTACTGGCGTCTAGTCACAAACCCGGATTTCTGGCAAATTCTCCAAAACACGCTCTATTTTACTACTGCAACAGTCATTCCCAGTTTATTGATTCCATTGGGTTTGGCAGTTTTGCTAAATCGCTCGTTTGCTTGGCGAGGAGCTCTCCGCACCGCTTATTTTATTCCTTCGATTACCTCTCTAGTTGCAGTTGGCTTGGGTTGGCGGTGGTTGTTTCAAACCGAAGGCCCGGTGAATAATGCCCTAAGTGCGATCGGCTTAAATCCAATTCCTTGGCTGAGTAGCACAGTTTGGGCAATGCCAGTGATCATTCTGCTCAGTGTTTGGAAACAATTAGGCTTTAATATGGTAGTATTTTTAGCAGGATTACAAGCAATTCCGGTAAATCGTTACGAAGCCGCAGAATTGGATGGAGCTAATGCTTGGCAGCAATTTTTGTACATCACTTTACCCGGTTTGCGGCCGACTTTAGTATTTGCTACCGTCACTACTGCTATTTTTACCCTGCGGAGTTTCGAGCAAGTTTACGTCATCACCGGCGGCGGCCCTTTGAACTCTACTAATTTGCTAGTTTATTATATTTACGAGCAAGCTTTTTCGCAATTTGATTTTGGCTATGCAGCCGCTGCAGCAACTTTCCTGATGGCTATAGCTTTGATATTAGTCTATTTACAACTAAAAGTTTGGGGCGAAGATGCTTGATATCACGTCCGGTAGCATCCTTCGTGTATGGGCGGGGCGCGTTTACGAGATTGTTTGTTTTAGGCAATTATTATTGGTAAAACTCGCCCATACACGCAAATTATACAATTAACCATGTCCAATGCCCAATTACTAATTCCCAATTTTATACTCCATGTGCTCTGCTGTTTGTTCAGCTTGTCCTGTACCCAAAAGTTTCCCGACAACGTGCAAAGACATATCAATTCCCGCAGCAATTCCCCCAGAAGTGATGATTTTGCCGTTATCTACAAATCGCTGATTTTCGATAATAGTTGTGTTAGGAGCTAATTCTCTCAATAACTCCAATGCCTGATGGTGGGTAGTTGCTGCCAAACCTTCCAACAAGCCAGCTTTTGCTAAAAGCAGCGAACCCGTACAGACAGAAAGCACTAATTCTGCTGTTGGCGCACAATCTTTTATCCAATTAACAACTGCTGAATTATTGATTAACTTTCTCGTACCTTGCCCTCCCGGTACAATTAAAATATCCGGTGGCGGACAATCGAAAATGGTGCAGTCGGGATTTATGCTCAAACCGTTGCGGGCGTTGACAGCACCGGGATGTTGGGCTACGGTAGAGACGGCAAAAGGTTGATCGCCTTTACTTAATTCTGATGTCACCGAAAACACTTCAAAAGGGCCTGCAAAGTCCAGTACCTCGACATCATCGAACATTAAAATAGCTACATTCCTACTTGCCATAAGACATACTTCTGATAGAGACCAAAAATATCGGCGATTTGTTATCGTAGAACTGGTATTATTTAAATTATTAAAGCTATGCCGAAAAAAAATCGCCATCGCGCCCTAAAAATCAGTTTTTTGTGTCTTGCTTGTGCCTTAGCAATTGCTGTAGCACCAATTTTTACACCAGCTCAATCCACAAGTCAATTAGAATTTCGCATTACTCAATTAGAACGTCAAATTTCTGAACTCCGAGGACAAATCTACAGTTTGCAGAATCAAAGTTCTAGAGTTAACCGGCCTCAGTCTTCTTCCCCTTCAGGTTCTGGTCGCACAAATCCTAGAACGCTGTCGGGAGACCCGATGTTTGACAATTTAGCAACCTTGGCAATTGAAACTAAGCAAGATGTTATTAAAATTCAAGAACGCTTGTCAAAGCTAGAAGCGTCGAGAAATCGCTAGAGAAGGAAGAAGGAAGGCACGACACGGATTTGGACACGGATACACGGATTAATTATTGAGCAAAAGTCGGGATTCAGAAGTCACGAGTCAGAAGGAAGAGGGAATAGGGAAGAGGAAAGGTACGACACGGATACACGGATTAATTATTGAGCAAAAGTCGGGATTCAGGAGTCACGAGTCAGAAGGAAGAGGGAATAGGGAATAGGGAAAAAGTTAGTAGTCAGAAGCAAGAGGGATGAAGTCATATTCTCCCCAACTCAAAACTCAAAACTTTCTCCCTCTCCCCCTCTCCCATTCTCTGACGTTGAGGTCGAGAACAGCAGGGTCTGCTAAAAATTAAGTTGCAGAACTATTCAATGATATGGAAATAATAGGCTGCAACCAAAAAATTGATTGCTAACAGCAAGAGAAACCAGCCTGCGCGAAATGTGTAAGGGAATTTGCCCGTTTTCATCACGGAGTCGGATTTTAATTGGTTCTTCGCTATCTCTGCCATAGGTAAAGCTCCTAATTCATAATGTCACTGTATTTACAAATAGCAGAGAGCGTCGCACTTATGCACAATCCTCTAGAGTTATTTTTTGTAACAAGGAGTTTATACCGAGTGGAATTCAAATTAATTTCAATCGCTCTCTCCGGCGTGGTAGGAACTGCGGACGAGAGGCCCCGATCGCACGTGCTCAAACCCCATCTCCCGCGCGATCGACCCGAAACGGTCAAATTCGGCTGGCGTCCAGTATTTACGCACTGGGAGGTGCTCTAGAGATGGTCTCATGTATTGACCGAGGGTGAGCCGATCGCACTTGGCGTCCCGCAAATCAATCATCGCTTCGACTATCTCGGCTTCGGTTTCCCCGTGCCCCAACATCAAACCGGATTTGGTGGGAATAGTTGGGTCATATTGCTTAACAATACGCAGAACGTCGATCGAGCGATCGTACTTCGCCCCCCTCCGCACCGGCCCTTGCAACCGACGCACCGTCTCAATATTGTGGTTGTAACAAGCCGGCTTAGCCTCCACCACCGTGCGAATTCGCTGTCGCTGCAACTCATCGAGGCCGGAATTCTCCCCATCGGGGGCGGGCACGGGGGCACCGCCCCTACCCGTTCCCCCCCAAAAATCCGGCGTCAGTACCTCAATTTCAGTATCCGGGTTAAGAAGACGGATTTGGGCGATCGTCCTGGCAAACCAACCCGCACCCCCATCCGGCAAATCATCCCTCGCCACCGAAGTCAGCACCGCATAGCGCAAACCCAACAACTGCACAGCTTCGGCCACCTTTTGCGGTTCCTCCGGGTCGAGGGGCATCGGAGAATGACCTTTATCTACTTGACAAAAAGCACAAGCGCGGGTGCAAGTCGGCCCCATCAACAAAAAAGTCGCCGTTTTTTGCGCGTAGCACTCGCCCCGGTTGGGACATCTCCCCTCCTCACAAATCGTGTGAATTTGCCGCTGTTTGATAATTTTTTGCACTTGGGAAAGTTCGCTAGCTTTGCCAACGGGCCTACGCAACCACTCCGGCATCGCCTCGATTTCACCCCGCATTTGGGTGGCAATTGCTTTGACTGTAGGAGTTTGAGGAATTTGGGGCGACATATAATTAAGTGGCGAGCAAGTTAATTCCTTCGATCGTATCCGAAATCAAAGCCCCTGAACTTGTAGGAGTATCACCCGAAATCAGAATCGCACCAAGGTGCAACAAAACTAAACTCGCCCAGAATTATGGGTAGAATTCTGTTAGGGATATACTGAAGGTTGCAAATCATCACTCATTCATTACTGAAGGAGTCAGTCGTGGCTGGTCAAAAAATCTTGGTAATCGATGACAGTAAAGTCATCCGCCTCCGAGTCCGAGAGATGTTGCCTCAGGGTAACTTTGAAATTCTAGAAGCAAAAGACGGCGAAGAGGGACTCAAACTGATCCGTCAAGCCCGGCCAAATCTAATTATGTTAGATTTCCTACTGCCCAAAGTCAGCGGTTGGGAAGTGTATCAAAAAGTGCAAGCCCATCCTGAGCTTTCTAAGATACCTTTGGTGATCATGTCGGGCCGCGAAGAAGAGGTGATGGAAAAAATTCCGAAACCCTTTGAGAAGCATTTTTTTGCATTCATCGCCAAACCGTTTGAGAAAAAGCAGCTAACCGAGGCGATCAAATCGGCGATGGTACTGGCCAAAAAGAAACCAGTGCCGGAAGCCCCAGTCGCCGCCGCTGCACCCACTTCTGGAGGGGGCGCCGCCGAAATTCAGGCGATGACTGCGAAAATGGCGAAAATGCAAGCGGAAATTGATGCACTCAAAAAACAAATGACTCAGGTGATTACGATCATCAAGCAGAAATTGAAATAATTCTGCTGTTTTTTGAAGGCACTTATGTAGAAGGAAACTTCCACACCGTGAAACTTTCAGTTGAGTCTCAAAGGCTGCGATTTTATCCGCATTTTTTTGCCAAATTGTTTGAGCGAGTGCGATCGCCAATAGCCTGCAACTGGTTTATCAAAATCCCAGTGAGAAAATCAATTAAAAGTTAAAAATAAAACAAGGGAGGAAATTAATTATTAATTAATATTAGGATTTTTAATTCCCGCTCGTTCCACACTCAATTATCAACTCCTCAGTCTCATTTTTTTGGTTAATGACTAACGACTATTCCGATTTTTTGCCTCAACTGCGTGCCTCAACAGAGCAATTATTGAAAAGATTAGACTGCTTCGATCAAGCGCAGGTATTAGCGATCGGAGATTTGACCTTGGACGAGTTTCTTACCGGACAAGTAGAGCGAATTTCCCGCGAAGCACCTGTGTTGATTTTGCGCTACGAAAATACTCAGCAAGTACCCGGAGGTGGCGCAAATGCTGTCTATAATTTAGCCAAACTGGGAGGCAAAGTAAAAGTTGCTGGTTTGGTGGGAAAAGACGACCAGGGAAAGGCTTTGTGCGGTATTTTTGAGGCAGCGGGAATTGATACGGGTGGGATTTTAATCGATTCGCAGCGTCCAACTGTCACCAAAACTCGAATCTCCGGGCACGCGCGGCAGTCGGTGACTCAGCAAATTGTTCGAGTCGATCGCAAATCGGACGAGTTGCCGGATTTAGATTTGCAGTTGCAACTGGCAGACTACATCCGGCAGCAAATACCGACAGTAGATGCAGTGGTTTGTTCCGACTACGGCGACGGAGTTTGGACGAATTTGGCGATCGAATCGGCAGTGGTTCCTGGCAAAACAATTGTAGACGCTCAAATAAATTTGCAGCGATATTCTGGAGCAATGCTGTTTACTCCGAACTTGCCAGAAGCCGAGCAAGCCGTCGGATATGCTATCAAAAACCCTCAAACTTTAATGCAAGCAGGACGCGATTTATTGAACTTAACTCAAGCTCAAAAAATCCTGATTACTCGCGGCGAAGAAGGGATGACTTTGTTTGAAAGAGCCAACGGCGAAGAAATCAAAAATTCACCCCCTCCAACATCCATTTGTGAAAAGGGGGAATTTGCCATTCAAAGTTGGGACATTCCCCCTTTTAACAAGACTGATGTATTCGACGTAACTGGTGCTGGAGATACAGTTGTAGCAGCAATGACTTTAGCTTTGTGCGTCGGTGCATCGGGTTGGGAAGCGGCAGTTTTGGGCAATTTGGCGGCTAGTATTGTCGTGCGTCAATTCGGTACGGCAACGACGACTGCAGACGAAATGAAAGAAGCTTTGAAAGAAATGAGCAGTCAGTAGGCAGTAAGTAGGGGCGATGCCTGTGAGTGCCCGCTACCAACTGACTACTGACTAATGACTAATGACTAATGACTACTGACTAACGACTAACGACTACTTACTTTTTTTCAAAATTTGCCCCTTGTCATCAATTGTCAAACCGCTATTGGGAAAATCGCTCTTTGTCAAACGGTTAATCAACCCCACAGTTCTAAATTTGTTATCAACAGCCGGAACACCTCGCCCGTCAAGTTGGACGGGGATAATCTTACCAGAAACAAAATCCCCTTGCGGAGTCATTTTCACATCTAAAATTAGAGATTGACCGAGTGCTCCTGCTGTAGACAAAGTGCGATAACCCAAAAAATTTCCCAGAGAGTAAGCAATCAATTTACCTTTATAAAGTTCCATTGCTCGCGGAACGTGCGGGCCATGGCCCAAAATCAAATCGGCTCCCGCATCAATCATCATCCGCGAAAACAAAACCATATTTCCCCGGTTTTCTCCGTAAAAGAACTCAGTTTTATTTCTCACATTGATAGCTCCCGTTCCTTCAGCTCCAGCATGAACTGATATCACTACAATATCAGCCTTTTCCTTGGCTTTTTTGACAACTTCTGCTCCCGCTTTCAGTTCCAGCAAAGAATTGTGAACTTCGCCGTAGTTACTGAAACCGATAAATGCAAAATTCACGCCCTTGACATTTTGATACACAATTTGATCTCTTTTACCAACAGCCTTCATGCCGTTGCTGTCGATGTTTTTAATCGTGTCCTTAAATCCTTGCTCGTTAAAATCGTAAGAGTGATTGTTGGCAACATTTAAAATATCAAAACCAACATCTTTGAAAATTTTGGCATAACTCGGAGGCGTCCGAAAGGCAAACAGCATTCGTCCGCCGCCTGCTTTGGAACTGTAAGGATGATCGGTCATCGTGCTTTCAAAATTGCCAAACAGAATATCAGCTCCTTTGAGGTACGGTTTTACCGACTCTAATAACATCTCTTTTTTTGCCGGCAGTTTGTTGTAGGGATAATTTGTGCCGGGGATCATGTCGCCAACTGCTTTGATGCTGACAGTGGCGGGCACAATGGCAGGTTTTTTGGCAGCCGGAGATGGCGATTTTGGAGCGGGCAGGGGTTTGGCTGCGGGTGTCGAGCTCACTTCTTGTACCGCAGGCTTTGACGTTAGAGGGTTATTAGTAGCGGTGGTTGAGGATTTGTAAAGTTGAGAAGCCAGAACCAAGCCGGATATCGGCACGAGAATGAGACTCAGAGCAGCGAGTGACAGCCCAGATTTTTTAGTTTTAGTGCGGGCTAATGCTGGCTGCGGCGATGGCTTTTGCTGCCTTTGGTTTGGGGGTTTTGGAGTTGGGATTTGAGGGGGTTGGGGCGGAGATTTTTCTGGTGTTTGAGGGGGCGCCGTTGTGACGTTTTGAGTTTTTTCTAGCTTGGGCAAAGTCACAGGAATGGGAGAAGCGGCTACACTAGCTGCTACTGCTGCACTCGCAGCTACTGCTGCATTCACCGCAACTAATGGACTCACGGGTACGGAAGTCAAGCGTTTTTTTAATTCTACTGTCTGAGTCCAAGCGGGCAATTGCTCGCCGTCGCGCCGCCCGTAAACTGTCACTGAGTAAAGGTTATTTGGTTGCAGCCGCTGCAACCCTTTGACTGCGACTCGGAGACAGGCTTCTTCTGCGGGTAAATGTTCTGCTTCCAGCAGCAGATGCAGGGTGTCATTTTCCCGGCTGGCTTTAGCCGTGACGCCGAAGCTTTGGAGTGCTTGGCTGATCAGAAATGCGATCGCCCTGGCATCGCCTTCTTTTGCTAAATTTAAAATATCTTGTTGGCTCACAAACGCCTCTACTCTCACACTAAAAATTTAGCTCGATCTTATATCAAATTTGGCGGCACAGGATGAAATACCGATTGATTTAACTTAAGTAAGTGGGTACAAATAAACAAAACGTTGGCAGAGGACGCCTGCGTGAAAGGGTCTACTCGCTCTCACTATAGCTCCTAACTAAATCCGACCCTACTTTTACAAGATAGTATGATTTTTGGCGCTGGCTAGCTGAATACAATATTTCCTAACGGTTATCTTAGTCGATCGCCCAAACACTTCTATCCGGGATAATTGCCCCCTGCAAATTAACATCGGTCAAATCAGCGCTCTCTTTCTTACAGCATTTTTGGTAAATAAAACTGGTTTGTGAGCGTCGAGAGTGTGTCCTGGAATGTACGGAAAATATGCAGTTTAGCAGCGAAGAATTAACGAAAAAACTGGCTTTCTCGTTACCAGTGCCAATCCCCCTGTCCCACTTGAGCCCAAATTCACACAAAAACGATCGACCCGCAGGCTCGGAAGCTTGTTAAACTCTTGGTCATGTCACGCTATTGGTGAGAAATCGACGGCTAGCCACAATCGTCTGCTAACGCCCCCGCAGTGCTGGGCTGCGGGGCCTGCATTGCACACTGGACGTAGGTGAGATTAGCTGCAATCAACTTTCGGGATGCCGCTGCTAAAGTCGCGGCCGCCAATGTAGTTGTTCGTTTTAAACTAATTAAACTAATTATTTAAAGGAGTTGCACCTCAATGACACAATTGTGCTTATAATATCTGGCTCGGTGCCCTCTCAAACCAGGGTTTTTCGCTAGTCTGGTGGTATTTGTGAGTTAGTTAAGCCCATAGCAGCTAGGATCGAGCTAACTCAAGGTTAAACTAAAGCTCGTCATGCGGCGTTGCCTCTCAAAACCCGGATTGAGTCTTATGGCGCATTACCGCTCCTCTGTATGTTTGTTCACCTGCATTGCCTGTCTGGGCGCTGCGTTCAGTCCAAGTGCCGACGGAGGGCAACAGGTACTCAATGCCTCTGCGCGTGCTGTTTCCCAAGAAATTGCTCAGGCGAACTCTCCCCCAGACGATCGCCAGGATTCCAAGCCTCCAAAACCGTCTCCAGCGCCCGATAAAAACAAATCTCAGCCTTCCAAAACGTCCAAATCTAATTCTAAGATCCCGAAATCGGTATCCAATTTGATCGTCATTTTGTCTCGTCAGCGGGGGTTCTTAATGTTGGGTTTGGCAGCAGTTGTCGTCACGGCAGCGGCAGTATTTATCATGCTCAAATTAGTTAGTAGTGACGAGTCAAATTATTCTAAACGAAGACGGGGAAGATTTGAGCGCCACAACCCAAGAAACTCTCAATTTAGTAATAATCCCGATTCTCCTACAAACTCGCACGCAATTACACAGCACAAGGCTTCTTTTGGGCTATCCAAACCGCTGTCAGCCTTGCCCTACCCTTTGGATGTACCAAAAGACAACAGTATCGAGAACAGCGATCAACCTTTTCCGTTAAATATGGAATCCGGGGCACCAGAATCCCAGGATGCAGCAGTCGAGGGCGATCGAATTAATTCCGACACCTCGCCCTTGGAAACTCACAGCAACGGATACAGTAACACAGGTTTCAACATTCCCGAAACAACTAATCAAACCGATTCCCTAGCTAATAAGAAAGGTATTGCCCTTCCCGAAACGGATGGTAGACCTAAAGTCGATATTATTGAAGCACTGATTGAAGATTTGCAGCAGCTAAATCCGGCAAAGAGAGGCAAAGCAATTTGGGAACTAGGACAGCGGGGAGATTCCAGAGCAGTTGAGCCGTTGCTCGATTTGCTAGCAAATTCCGACTCCAAGCAGTACAGTTTAATTTTGGCAAGTCTCTCGGAAATTGGCATTCGCACCCTCAAACCCATGAATAATGCGTGGTCAATTTCGCTGCAAAATGAAAATCCAGAAGTGCGTAAAAATGCAATTCGCGACTTGACGCGGATTTACGAATTGGTGAATCAAATCAGTTACTTGTTGCACCGTGCGACGGACGATCCAGATCCAGAAGTTCAGGAAACTGCTCGCTGGGCAATCAATCAGTTGAATCGCATCCGTCCGCGTTCTGGGATGGATTAATAAATGTAGCAATTTTCAAATAATTTGAACTTGAGATGTGAAATGGGAAATTGATAATTTAGATTATGTTAAAATTAGTGAATGCTGATTAATGACTAATGACTAATGACTAATGACACTTTAAAACTATTGTTCCTGTCAACTTCGGTCGGTAAACTCGGTTCGGGGTTGGGTGGCGGAGTCGAACTTACAGTCCTTAACATCGCTAAAGAATTACAGAGGCGCGGTCATAAAATAGCAGTTGTAGCACCGATAGGTTCAATTTTAGAATCAATTCCAGTAATCGAAATAACGGGTGATTTGCAAGTAACCGCCCAAACACAAGATTACAATGATCCTATTGTGATGCCCGCCGATTCTGTGCTGGCGAATATGTGGGAATATGCTCGGCAAGTTCAGGCTGAATGGGATGTGATTGTTAATTTTGCCTACGATTGGCTGCCATTTTATTTGACACCATTTTTTAGGACTCCGATCGCACATTTGATCAGCATGGGCTCCCTTTCCGCCGCCCTCGATCGCATCGCCGGACAAACCGCCGTCCAGTTTCCTGGTACGATCGGAGTTCACACCGCTTCTCAAGCCAAAACATTCGCCTTTGCCGATCAATGTCAGTTGTTGGGAAATGGCATAGATTTATCCCTGTACGAATTTTGCAACCAACCGCATTCTAAATTAGCTTGGCTAGGCCGCATCGCCCCGGAAAAAGGCTTAGAAGATGCAGTAGCATCAGCGAAAATTACAGGCATTCCCCTGAAAATTATGGGCAAAATGCAAGATGAGGATTATTGGCAAAAAATTTGTGCAGATTACCCGGATGCTCCGGTAGAATATTTAGGGTTTCTGACAACAACTCAAATGCAAGAGCAAGTCCGTCAGTGCCGAGCATTGTTGATGACACCGCGCTGGGTGGAAGCTTTCGGAAATGTCGCGATCGAGGCTTTAGCGTGCGGTGTGCCTGTGATTGCTTACGAGCGCGGGGGGCCGGCGGAAATTGTTCGAGACGGGCTGACGGGCTTTTTAGTGGCTCCTGATAGCGTAAATGGCTTGGTAGGTGCGATCGCCCGCTTAGAACAAATTGACCGCAGCGCTTGCCGGCGACAAGTAGAGGTAGAATATTCTTTGGAAGCTTTGGGCGATCGTTGTGAACACTGGTTCAAATCTATCACTGCTAGTAGGGTTCGTCAGTAATAATACTGGCTCATTTTTAGAAAGATTTGCTGACTGATGCACCTTACAAGTTTATTAAACAGCAATTCAACTCTATTCTCAAATTGAGTTAAATAAACTCTTAATTGACTACACAAAAAAGGAAACAAAAAAAACTATGGCAACCGAACGTTTAGTGCTTTTATCCAGTAGAGAAATCGAAAAAATGCGCCAAGCCGGCCGTTTAGCGGCCGAACTTCTGCTACATCTCGAACCGATGGTTAAACCGGGAGTAAGCACTCTAGAAATTAACGATGAAGCCGAACGTTGGACTTTGGCACACGGAGCAAAAAGCGCTCCGCTAGGCTATAAAGGATTTCCAAAATCTCTGTGTGCTAGCGTCAATGAAGTAGTTTGTCACGGCATCCCCAATGCGAAACAAATTCTTAAAGAAGGTGACATTATTAATATTGATGTAACACCTTTAGTTGAGGGTTATCATGGCGATACTTCCAAAACTTTTTTTGTGGGCAAACCTTCCCCTGTAGCGAAAAAGTTAGTTGAAGTAACCGAGGAATGTTTAAGAAGAGGAATTGCGGAAGTCAAACCGGGTGCTCGTACCGGCGACATCGGTGCAGCGATTCAAGAATATGCTGAAGCACAAGGTTTTTCGGTAGTGCGAAATTTTGCAGGACACGGGATTCACCGAGTCTTTCACACTGAACCGGAAATTTTGCATTACGGCAAGCGGGGCACAGGAAAAAAGCTCAGACAAGGCATGGTTTTTACGATCGAGCCGATGATTAATGAGGGTACTTGGGAAGTGGAAATTCTCGCCGATGGTTGGACTTCTATCACCAAAGATGGAAAGCTTTCGGCTCAATTTGAACACACTCTGGCTGTGACTGATTCTGGGGTGGAAATTCTGACTTTGCCGTAGTAATGATTAACAAACAATCTGAAAAACTCACTCCTAAATCAATAATCAACCATATCCCGTAGAGGCGGTTTCACCGATAATATCTAACGATTATCAACAATCTAGATAAACCCGCCCCGCCACAACCGATAACCCAAATCAACCTGAAATTTGCATCGAATCCGAAAATGTAGGTTTGTATTTATGGGTGGGTGGGGGCGGCTTTTCGAGATAGTCTGTTTTAGTCATAAATTGTCTGTAAAACCCGCCACTACAGAATTACGATCGATTCACCAAACACGATATAACTAATAACTAATAACTAATAACAAATGACTGACCTAAAATTTCTGCAACCAGGAGATTTGCTCAAAGTAATTGCCCCTAGTGGCACTTTGCGAGAATCAACCAACTTTGAAAAGGGTGTAGAAATTTGGAAATCTCACGGCTATCGAGTTGAATTAACACCGGGTTTTGACGATCGCTGGGGCTATTTGGCCGGTTCGGATGAAAACCGCGTCCGACAGCTCGCAGATGCCCTCAATGACCCGGATTGTCGCGGTATTCTCTGTGTTCGAGGCGGTTTCGGCAGCACTCGACTTTTGGAAAAAGGAAATGTGGGAAAGGCAGAAAATTCCCAATTCCCAACCCCCGATTCCCATTCGCCGAAATGGTTAATCGGCTTTTCCGACATTACTGCTTTGCTGTGGAATCAGGCTAAATTGGGTGTTTGGGGCGTTCACGGGCCGATGCTGACAACTTTGGCTGCGGAACCGGATTGGTCTGTCGATCGACTTTTTGACTGCATAGAAGGTCGTCCCTTACAATCTTTGCAAGGTAAAGGATGGGGCAGCGGACAAGCCACCGGGCCGCTGTTTCCGGCGAATCTGACGGTTGCTTCTCATTTGCTCGGAACCCCGTATCAACCGGATTTGACCGGGGTTATTCTCGCATTTGAGGATGTTTCCGAAGCTCCTTACAGGGTCGATCGAATGTTGACTTTGTGGCGGATGGCGGGGGCTTTCGCTGGGGTGCGGGGCATTGCTTTGGGGCGCTTCAGTCGCTGCGAGATTGATCCAAGTATTCCTAGTTTTAGCATTGAAGAAGTTTTGCGCGATCGGCTGGGGGATTTGAATATTCCGATTGTTTCGGATTTGCCCTTCGGGCACGAGGGAGTTAACGCTGCTTTACCGATGGGAATTATGGCGAGTCTCGACGCTGAATCGGGATTGCTGATTTGTGGCGATCGATCGCAACTTTAGATTAGGGCTCAACGTCTATAACTTTAACATGAGATTTTGCACCCGGTAAATAGCCTGGTTTCGTGAGGTTGACACGGTTGGCAGAAATTACATTTAAAATGGATTGTGTATGCAAATGTCGGCGCCAAGAAAGCAAAAAGATTTTAAATTTTTCCAGAGGTTGATATGAAAACACACAACTTGTTAAACAGTATTGCTGCCGCTGTGCTAGTTACGGGATTGGCACTTACCGGAATTTCCTCAAGTGCGGTTGGCGAACAGATAGGTAATAACGATCGCATAGACGGAGTAATTCGCCGCACTTCCCCGATTTACCGTTTCCGGAATATGTGGGTTCCGGGCTCTCCGACGGAAGAATTGCGTGGTCAAGAATACACATTTAGCGCGAGGGAAGGCGACAACATTGAAGTGTTTTTAGATACAGATAGAAGTCGCGGTTTTACTCCCGTCATGGTGCTATTTTACGGGAACAACAAACAAGTCGCTTTTACGCAAGACCGTTCGTTTAATTATCAAATTCCCCGTAGTGGCGATTACAAACTGTTAGTGTTAGCAAAAGATGCTGCCAGGGGCGGTAACTACACGCTGGAAGTTGCGGGAATTGATGGGGGCGGCAGACAATCTCGCAATTCGCGGGACGATTGGTACACGAGACGAGATAACGATCGATATGACGGTCAATATGACAGAGCACAGCTTCTGCAAGATGATTTTGGCTTGCGGTCTGTTGATTGTCGCGAGAGACGTTCTATGGTGAGAGTCAGATTTGACGATGGAAATCAAGACTCGACTTACTGCGCTGTCCCGAATAGAAGGTATCCGGCGGGAGATTATTACTACAATTCGCGGACTAGAGATTTAGACTCGGCGCGGCGGAATGATAGTAGATTCGATGCGGGCCCAGATCAATGTCGGGTAGTGGTGGGCGGAGTTTGCGTAACGAGATAGTTTCGATTTAATTAACCGTATGGTGCGTCGCCCAATACAACCTACTATTAAGCTCGAAAATGGAGCAGCGACGCACCATACAAGATGAGTCTCTACAGATTTAAATATCGACTAAGTTACATCTTTGAGAGCCGATCGCGAATTGTTCGGAGATTTTTTGACAACGCTCATACTGCCGTCGGTTTCCAGCACTACAGCTTCGATTTCTTCGATCGACGCGCTGCCCGTCCCCCGAATCGCCGCCCGAATTTCCTCTTCACTCACGCGCTGCTGCCGCATCGCCACAGGCAGAAATTGGCCTTGGTTGAGTAGCATAGTAGGTTCGGCTTTGATGAGATTTTTTACCCACTTTACCCGCACCGCAAGCCAAGTGACGATGAATTGCAGCCCGATGAGTAAGCCGAGTCCGAAAACGCCCTCGACCAAGGAAACGTCTTTTGACATGATGACAGTCGCCAACGTCGAACCAAGCGCGATGGTAACGATGAAATCGAAGGCATTCCACTTCGACAGAGTTCGCTTGCCCGATGCCAGCAGCAAAAAAATCAGCACGACGTAAGCGGAAACGCCGATCGTCAAAATCCGAATCAATTCAACCCAATTGTCAAAAAACATATTTTTATTTCGCCGTCCTGATTTTGGGGGCGCTTTGCCGCTGCGCCAGTGCTAGATGCTTTGTCTGCTTGAGGTCGCGGTCGCGGATTCTGTTAGTTTGCAATGTCATTGTAGCAAAAGGGTGGATGTGAAAATTTCCTATTAGCAATAGTTTCAGCTATTAAGAATTTCTTGAGCGTGCCAGAAGGTTGCTATCGAACTCAGCCACTTTCCTCATCTTCCTCCCCGCCGACAGATGAATTTTTTGTCAAAAAGGACGATCGCACAGTGGTAAGCTACCAAAGGCATTGAAATATCTAAGGTAGAGAAAAGTTAAAATGTCGGCATTAAATGAAGTTCCCTTGTTGTTGCGGGCAGCCCGCGGCGAAACCCTAGACCGCCCGCCCGTGTGGATGATGCGCCAAGCCGGTCGCTACATGAAGGCTTATCGAGATTTGCGAGAAAAGTATCCCTCGTTTCGCGAACGTTCCGAAATTCCCGAAGTTGCCATCGAAGTTTCCCTTCAGCCGTGGCGCGCGTTTCAACCCGACGGCGTAATTCTGTTTTCCGATATTGTCACCCCCATGCCGGGTTTGGGTATTGACATGGACATCGCCGAAGGCAAAGGCCCGATTATCCACGCACCCATCCGCACTCAGCAGCAAATCGACAACCTGCAACCGCTGAACCCGGAAGAAAGCTTGCCGTTTATCAAAACAATCCTGAAATCCCTGCGCGAAGAAGTCGGCAATAAATCCACCGTGCTCGGTTTTGTGGGCGCGCCGTGGACGCTGGCGGCCTATGCGGTTGAGGGCAAAGGTTCTAAGGATTATGCGATCATCAAAAACATGGCATTTTCCGATCCAACTTTACTGCATCAGTTGCTGTCGAAATTCGCAGATGCGATCGCAGTTTACGTGCGCTATCAAATCGACTGCGGCGCGCAAGTAGTGCAAATGTTCGACTCCTGGGCCGGCCAACTCTCCCCGCAGGACTACGACACCTTCGCTCTACCTTACCAGAAACAAGTATTCGAGCAAGTCAAAAAAACCCATCCTGACACACCGCTAATTCTGTTAGTCACCGGTAGTGCGGGCCTCCTCGAACGCATGACAACATCCGGCGCCGATATCATCAGCGTCGATTGGACAGTGGATATGGCCGACGCGCGCAAGCGTTTGGGCCCGAATATGAACGTTCAAGGAAATCTCGATCCGGGCGTGTTGTTTGGTTCTCAACCGTTTATTCGCGATCGAATTCTTGATACAATTCGCAAAGCCGGCCCGCGCGGACACATCCTCAATTTGGGACACGGCGTATTACCGGGAACTCCCGAAGATAACGTTCGTTTCTTCTTTGAAACCGCAAAACAAGCCGACAAGTTGCTTGCAGTTGCTGCTTAATTTGATTTCGATTGTAGAATCCGATCAAATCCGGTTAATTGCACCTGATATTTGTAGGGACACTCCAAGAACTCATGGGTGTCAACTTAACGTAAAACCGACCGTCTCTCTTGTTGGTATCAAAGTGTAGATCCCCCCTAACCCCCCTTATTAAGGGGGGGACAGGAATCTTCTCAAAGTCCCCCTTCTTAAGGAGGATTTAGGGGGATCGAGACTGCGTTAAAAGCGAGAGTTATCAAGCTTTCAGTCTTAAGTTGACACAAATAGGCAATGCCCTCTCCCTACCCTGGAAAAAGATTGTAGAATCCGATCAATTTCGGTTAATTGCAGTTAATATTTGTAGGGACACTCCAAGAGCCCATTGGTGTCAACTTAACGTAAAATCAACCGTCTCTCTTGTTTGTATCAAAGTCTAGATCCCCCCTAACCCCCCTTAATAAGGGGGGGACATGAAGCACTCTAAGTCAACCCCTACTCCCCTTCTTAAGGGGGATTTAGGGGGATCTGGACTCGAATAAAAGGGATATTCCTCATCGACTTGAGGTTTAAGTTGACACTAATAGGTAATACCGTCTCCCTAGCGTCGAAAAAGCGTCAAATCCTCCCTCTTCCCCTGCGGCAAAATGAACACCAAAAAAATTTTTGTGACGGGTGCAAGTGGCTGTATCGGTCACTACATGGCCGAAACTTTGATTCAAGAAACAAACCACGAACTTTACTTATTAGTTCGCAACCCAGAAAAATTAAAATTTGACTGGAAGGCCCGCCCCGGCATCCATATATTACAAGGCGATATGCGAGATATCGAGCAACACGCCGAACTTTTGCAAACAATTAATGTCGCAATTTTAGCTGCCACTGCTTGGGGAGGAACTCAAGAAGTGTTTGACGTTAACGTAACGAAAACTCTCCAGCTAATTCAACTACTTTCGCCACAGACTTGCCAACAAGTAATTTATTTTTCAACGGCCAGTATTCTCGGTCGAGACAACAATTTGCTGAAAGAAGCCGGAGAACTGGGGACAGATTATATTAGCTCAAAATACAACTGCATGGTGCATTTGTCAGCTTTGACAAATGTGCCTCCCATTACGGCACTTTACCCGACATTAGTACTGGGAGGAGACGCCGAAAAACCAGTCTCTCACTTGTCATCTGGCCTGCCCCTTGTGGCCAAATGGATTGGTTTGATTCGCTGGTTTAAGGCAGATGGCAGTTTTCACTTTATCCACGGCGCAGATATTGCTAAAGTAGTTAATTATTTAGTTCAACATCCGCCTGCTTCCGAGGAAACGCGACATTTTGTGCTAGGAAATCCCCCGATTACAGCTAACGAAGTGGTAGAACAAGCTTGCCAGTATTTGAATAAAAACATATTCTTTCGGATTACTCTGTCACCTTGGCTGGCCGATTTCTTTATTTGGCTGTTCCGAATTCAAGTGGCTGCTTGGGATAGATTTTGCATCAGCTACCGCCATTTTACCTATCAAAATCTTGTGAATCCCGAAAGCATAGGAATGCCGAGTTACTGCGGCACAGTTGCCGATATGTTAAGAACTAGCGGGATTCCCGGCAAAGATTCAAATTAGGGGATAAGGAAGTTCGGCAGCGGATTTTATAACGGATGTAACGGATTTAAAGGATTTAACGGATGAATGTTGAGGAAAAAGGAAGAGGAAATGTGCATTAAACAACTAATGTAGGGTTCTTATGGCGCACCAAAGCAGTAATTTACTGTTTCCAGTTTTTTTTCCTTAATTCCATGCTTTTTAAATGCGATTATCGTCAATTAACGGTCAAATACGATAAGATATCAGCATTTGCAAACTTTAACAGGGAACTGCAAGCTAAAAATTGCGCTCAATTTGTGGGTTTTAGGGGGTGTCACCCCTCGCCAGATATTCGATCGAGTGCAAGATCGTAATTTTAGCCTTAACATGAAGTCTTGAGAGTCGATCGAACTCTCACGCCCCGCCAGCCCGATCGCAAGTTGTTTACTGATGTGAGGTTTAACATATAATGCGAGTTCTTCTAGTTTACCCGCTGTTTCCGAAAACATTTTGGTCTTACGAGAAAATCCTAGAATTAGTTGATCGTAAAGTGCTGCTGCCACCGCTGGGTTTGGTAACAGTAGCAGCTATTTTACCCCAAGAATGGGAATTTAAGTTAGTCGATCGCAACATCAGACAAATCACCGAAGCAGAATGGGAATGGGCAGAGCTCGTTATTCTCTCCGCAATGATTGTCCAAAAAGAAGATTTGCTAGACATCATTCGCGAAGCAAAACGGCGCGGTAAATCCGTAGCTTGCGGCGGCCCCTACCCCACCTCTGTACCCGAAGAACCTCAAGCAGCGGGCATAGATTACCTGATTCTCGACGAAGGCGAAATCACCTTGCCGATGTTCGTCGAAGCAATCGGGCGTGGCGAAAAAAGCGGAATTTATCGATCGGACGGCGTAAAACCCGATGTTACCACAACCCCCGTTCCCCGCTTCGACTTGCTGGAATTAGACGCCTACGACTCGATGTCGATTCAATTTTCGCGCGGCTGTCCTTTCCAGTGCGAATTCTGCGATATCATCGTCCTCTACGGCCGCAAACCTCGCACCAAAAACCCCCAACAATTGATAGCAGAATTAGACTATCTCTACAACTTGGGCTGGCGGCGCGGCGTGTTCATGGTAGACGACAACTTTATCGGCAACAAACGCAGCGTCAAACTGTTGCTAAAAGACTTAAAAGTCTGGCAAGAAGAACACAAATTCCCCTTTACTTTCAACACAGAAGCATCCATCGACTTAGCCCAAGACCAAGAATTGATGGAGATGATGGTAGCTTGCAATTTCAATGCAGTGTTTTTAGGGATTGAAACCCCTGATGAAGAAAGCCTGCAAATGACCAAGAAATTCCAAAATACCCGCAATTCCCTGATCGAATCAGTAGAGTTAATTGCGAAAACTGGTTTGCGAGTAATGGCCGGATTCATCATCGGATTCGACGGCGAAAAACCCGGTGCCGGTCAGCGGATTGTCCAGTTTGCCGAAGCAGCAGCTATTCCGAGTACAACGTTTGGAATGCTGCAAGCTTTGCCGCACACTGCATTGTCCCACAGACTAGCAAAAGAAGGGCGGTTGCGCGACAAATCTGGCAACCTCAACCAGACTACCTTGATGAACTTTATCCCGACGCGGCCTCTCGAAGATATTGCCCGCGAATATGTCGAGGCTTTCTGCGAAGTGTACGATGCTGAGAAATATTTAGACCGAACTTATCGCCATTTCTTAATGTTGGGTGCACCCACAGCAAATATACCTGCAAGAATTCCCAGTTGGATCGACTTGCGAGCACTGCTAACGGTGGTTTGGCGGCAGGGAGTCAAGCGCAAAACTCGGTGGAAGTTCTGGCATCATTTGTTCAGTATTCTCAAGCGCAATCCTGCGGTTTGGGATCATTATCTGACTGTGTGCGCTCACAACGAGCATTTCCTGGAATACCGCCAGATTGTGCGGGATGAAATTGAAGCTCAATTGGCTGAGTTTTTGGCTAATGAGTCTCAAACTGTATATCAAGAACCTGTTTCTGTTGAGGAAAAGGAAGTGCAAGCGGTTTAGGGTTGGAGAATTCAACCGCAGATAAACGCAGACAAACGCAGATGAATGTAAGATTGTCTGCGTTTATTTTGTTTTTAATCTCGTTTCCAGGTTCTGACTGGAAATGTCATATCCTGCGGCTCTACCGCCTCTTGAGAGCATGCGAGAGAGCCTCCCGATGCCTTCCCAGTTTCTGACTCAAAAGGTGAAATACTACTATTGGCGACACCAATTATTTCGGCAGATAGAGGCGCGATCGCTCGCAAATATGAAAATCTAATTACAAGCTCAAAAATATCAAAATAGCGATCGCCCTCAACCCGCCATGTTAGGAACAAATCAACTCAGAACAGCCGCTCTCTTAGGACTCCTAAGCGGCCTTCTCGTTTTAGGAAGTTATTATTTAATCGGGAACGAGCAAGGACTTTACATCGGTTTAGCGCTAGCCGGCTTCTCAAGTTTTAGCTCTTGGTACTATTCCGACACGGCAGCGTTAATGGCTTACCGCGCTCAGCCGATCGCCCGCAGCGAAGCTCCCGAAATCTACGATATAGTAGCATCGCTGAGCGAAAAAGCCCAAATTCCGGTGCCTAAAATATTTCTAGTTCCCACTCAATCTCCCAACGCTTTCGCCACAGGAAGAGACCCAGAACACGCGACAATAGCAGTTACTCAAGGAATCATAACTCTACTTTCCCGCGAAGAATTGGAAGGCGTTTTAGCGCACGAACTCACGCACATCCGCAACCGCGACACCCTCACTCAAGCAGTTGCAGGGACAATTGCCGGTGCGATTACATTTGTCGGGCGAATTCTGACTTTTGGAGCGCTTTACGGCCCGGTAACGCGGGATAGCAGACAAGGCGCGAATCCGTTTGGTTTGCTGTTTTTAATCATTTTAGCACCGCTATCAGCAACCGTAATTCAATTGGCGATTTCTCGAACCAGGGAATTTGCAGCCGATAGCGGTGCGGTAGAAATTACCAATAATCCCATCGGTTTAGCCAACGCCTTGCAAAAATTAGAGAAAATGGGTCATGAAATTCCGATGCACGGCAATCCTGCGATGTCGCCCCTGCTGATTGTGAATCCTTTTTCGACTAAAGGTTTGCAGTCACTTTTCCGCACTCACCCGCCGACAGAGGATCGCATTCAACGCCTTTTGGAAATCGCGCAGCAGCAGCAAGGTACTCCAGTTATGGCCTACGTGCCCGGAATTTGATCTATCGAAAATGCAGCAGCAATATTTAGAAACCCGGTTGTTTGAAGCAGCCGGGTTTCTGTTTGTTTGTAATGCTCGCTGTGGTACGATGGAAAAACGAATAAGAAGAAATTTGAGTATCAGGGAGAGCGCCCTGTAATTGCTCTCCCTTCATACGATTACTGGCGATCGCACAAACGCGGGTTTTTCGCTTGGCTCTTGTCTGTTTCAGTCGGCTCATCTTTCTGCAAGGCTATCAGGATTTGAAAGCAAAGCTTGAAACAGAAACAGTAACCCGCCTGCTGTTGGATAACACCAAGCGGCAACGCCAAGCACCGCAAATTCAATTACTTTCAGCTATTACGAATAAGTTAAGGCGAGAATTAGAAAAGGGGTGTCATCAAAGCACAAAAGATTAAGATCTCACTACAAAAGGAATGCTACGGGACACCTGGTGCGAAGGCTTATGCTTGAAAGTTTAGGATTTAAGACATATTGTAAAACGCAGATGATTTGGAATCATCTGCGTTCATCGGCTGTTTAATTAAACCCTATTAAACTGAAGCCGCAACCTTATCTAAAGGCCGCACTTGACGGAGGAATTCGCGAAGTGCATCACCTTCCACCACCTCAGTTTCCAACAGTTTCTGCGTAATTGTTTCCAACAATTCCCGATTGGCTTTCAGAATATCCAAAGCTTGCTGATGTGCAGTTTCGACAATTTCCTTCACTTCTTGGTCGATCGCCTCAGCAGTCTGAGCACTTACCGCACGGCGGGCATTTCCCATACCGTCATTGAGGAACATTGCTTGTTGACCTCGATCGTAAGCTAGAGGCCCCAAAACCTTACTCATCCCGTAAGTTGTCACCATCCGTTCAGCTAAATCAGTCGCCCTTTGCAAGTCGTTGGAAGCGCCAGTAGTAATGCTACCAAACACCACTTCCTCAGCCGATCGCCCTCCAAGCAGTGTAGCAATCTGACCGCGCAATTCCGATTCATCCAACAAGAAACGGTCTTCTGTCGGTACTTGCAACGTGTAACCCAATGCTGCCATACCGCGCGGGACGATCGATATTTTGGCCACTTCGCCGCCGCCGGTCAGTGCAGCACCAACCATCGCGTGTCCGACTTCGTGGTAAGCCACAATCTTTTTCTCTTTTTCATTGAGCACCCGGCTTTTCTTTTCCAAACCAGCTACAACGCGCTCAAACGCCTCAAAAAAGTCTTCCTGCGCCACAGTTAGTCGCTTGTTACGAGCGGCTAACAAAGCAGCTTCATTGACCAAATTTGCCAAATCTGCGCCCGAAAAACCGGGGGTACGAGTGGCGACGGCCTTCAAGTCAATATCCGGGCCCAACTTCACTTTTTGAGAGTGAATGTTCAAAATTTCTTCGCGGCCAGATAAATCGGGGCGATCGACTAAAACTTGGCGATCGAAACGACCAGGGCGCAACAAAGCAGCATCCAAGCTTTCCGGGCGGTTAGTTGCAGCCAGCACAATTACCGTAGTATTGCCCGCCGCAAAACCGTCCATTTCAGTTAATAATTGATTGAGAGTTTGTTCGCGTTCATCATTCCCACCGAAGCTAGCGTTACTGCTACGAGATTTGCCGATCGCGTCCAATTCATCAATGAAAATAATACAAGGAGCCTGTTTCTTAGCCTGCTCAAATAAATCTCTAACTCTTGCAGAACCAACACCTACAAACAGTTCCACAAACTCCGAACCGGAGATGCTAAAAAACGGCACGCCAGCTTCACCAGCCACTGCTTTTGCTAACAGCGTTTTGCCAGTTCCTGGAGGCCCGACTAACAGCACGCCTTTCGGGATTCTCGCGCCAATTGCCGTAAATCTGTCAGGAGTTTTCAGGAATTCAACAACTTCGACTAATTCAGTTTTAGCCTCTTCTACTCCAGCCACATCAGCAAAAGTAATTTTCGCCGATTCGCCTTCTACATAGACCTTAGCTTTGCTTTTGCCCAGCGAGAGCGCGCCCTGTGGCCCGCCACCCTGCCTGTTCATGAAAAATTGAAAAATCGCCACAAAAATCAGCGGCGGAACTACCCAGCTTAAAACACTGCCGATCCAGCCATTTTTGGAAGGAGGAGTTGCCGCAAATTCAACGCCTTTTTCTTGTAAAAGTTTAGGTAATTCCAGGTCAAAAATCGGCGTAGTTGACAGCACTTGACCGGGTTTGTCGCCTTCACCTTTGAGTTGGTAGCGAATTTCATTTTGACCTACCGAAGCTCGGACTACATCTTGTTCTTGTACTTGATGGACGAACAAGCTGTAAGGTACTTGCGGAATTTGAGGGCCGAACAAATTCGGTAAAAAGATGTTTGCCAGCAAAAACAAACTTGAGAGCAATAACAAAATATTGCTAATTTGGCGAAAACGAGGTGGTTGGGGCTGGTCTTTAATGGCCATTGATAACTGTCATCCTTTGATTTAAAGCAGTTTTATTCATCTATTTTCTCATCAAATACCCACACACTGTTAAGCGGATTTCCTCACTTTATCGGGTGGGTTAACCCGCTAGCACCGCTGTGCCATTATTAACAATGTTTTTTTTAACGAACCGCGAAGACGCTAAGGACACGAAGGAAGAGAAGAGCTTTCTAGTATGTAGGGTGCGCCGAAGAACAGGGAATATTTATGCAGCTTCCGGGTTTAACTGAATCATTTCCCAAGTGGTATAAGTGCCGATCGCACCCCAAATCGCGTAAGGCAAAAGTAACAAAGCGGCGGTTTGAGAAATCGGCAAAACAGCCAACGTCAGCACAACTCCCAAAATCTCGCCAGCCCCTCCCAAAATCGTCCCTACTTTGAGACTTTTGGCTCTGAGAGTAGCAGGAATATAAGCAACTGTGACAATTTCTAAAATCAAGTACAAAGCCATCAGCAGCCAAGTTTTGAGACTACCGGGTTCCTGTTCCCACACGAAAGTAGCGCTGCCGGCCCCGCAAGCAAAAATCACCGTCCAAATTAACGGAATAGCAGGCTCAAAAAACATCCAATTCGGTCTTTGAAGTTTAACGGCCCAATTAATATCGCGCAGTTTAAAAAACAGAGTACCGAAGGCGACTAAGAAAGTCACGCCGCCGATAATCATCCAAGATTCAATCATGGTTTTCAACTTTCCAATTGCTCGATCGCTCATTAAGTCGATCGTGCCAACTCCCAGCCGAACTTAGATCCGCCTTTAGTAATAACTTTTGTAAAGCCCGATGCAATTATCGTTAACCGCCCGACACATTCTTAGCAAACTCATCGCGTCCAGACACCAAATTAGCTGGAACGCCGTTAGGGTAATTTTGCGCGATTAAAGCTTGCAACTTTTGAACTCGGTTTTCAGGATTCGGGTGAGAACTCAAAAACTCCGGTGGCGCTTCGCCCTTCCTAGCGGCACCGAGAATTTGCATCACCTCAACAATACCTCTAGGATCGTAACCAGCTTCGGTCATAAACCGAAAACCGAGCTGATCGCTCTCAAGTTCATCTGATCTACCGTACCGTAAACCGACCACTTGATTGACAGCTTGAGCAATTAATGCAGCCTGCTGGCCCCCACCGCGATCGTCGCTAGTAGCCACCCCAACCGCCGTTACCAAAGCCCTACCCAACTGCTGTTTGGCCAAGTGTTCCGCAGCGTGTCGGCCCACCACGTGACCGGCCTCGTGCCCCAGTACAGCAGCCAACTGAGCCTCGGAATTCAGACGCCGCAGCAGCCCCGCAGTAATGAAAACTTGTCCCCCCGGTAAAGCAAAAGCATTGACAGTTTCGGCGTCTCGCAGCAGGTGGAATTCAAACGGATAACCCGCTTGTTTAGCGGCCGAACCGTTGACAACTCGTTCTCCTACTCGATCGACATACTGTTGAATACTCTGGTTGGGATAAAGCCCCCCGTGCTGGGCGGCCATTTTATCTCGCGCCTGCAATCCCAAAACTATCTCTTGGCGGGGAGAAAGCTGCACCCGCTGTCTCTCTCCTGTTACCGGATTTTGTACGTCGTTTGTAAAATAGGTGATTGCCCCAAAAAATGCCATTAATAGCCCGATCGCGGCTCGAAATAAAAATTTATTCACAGGCTTTTACCTAAAAACTTTCGCGAGTAGATTACCAGGCTGACAGCTAACTCGACATCTGTCTGAAGTATTAATAATGGAATATTGTTATAGTTTTTTTGGATCATTGGCTAAGAAGGCTTTTTTTAAACGAACCGCGTAAGCGCTAGGACACGAAGGAAGAGAAGAAGAGAAGAAGGTTATAGTTATTAAATCGGTTAAATCTGTTGAATAGATTACACAATCAGTTGCCGAACTTCCTTCGCAATATGTTCCAAGCTACTCGCCGCCGCCTCGCTATTTGGTATACAGCCGTTACTGCTGTATTGTTACTTGTATTCGCCACTGGTTTCTATTTCTACGTCCGCACAACTTTGATCGATCGCATTGATGACACCCTCCATCACGTTGTCGAAGTAATAGAGCGAACTCTGGTTATCGAACCGCTAAAATTCCCTAGTACCACAGATAAAAATAAATTGCAAGTTAATATTCAAGCCAGTTTTCGAGATAGCACCGATGCAGTAGAAGATGACCACATTGATTTAGAATGGTTCAGTCCTACGGGCGAATTGCTGTGGTCTACTTTATCGGAACCACTGAATATTCCCATTCACGCTAACCGCACTGGCGAAACAGTTTGGATTATTAATAATAAGTTGCAGTCAGATCAAAACTATTCCCTCAGACAAGTAACGCAGCGAGTACAAATCGGCCGCCAAGTTCTGGGATATTTGCGAGTCAGCCATCCTTGGTTTGAAGTGACAAAACCCATCCGCCAATTAATTCTTGATTTGATTTTGGGCGCGAGTTTAACTCTAATTTGCGTTGCAGCTATTGGCTGGCTGCTGTCGGGATTGGCTATGAAACCTGTGCGGGAGTCTTACGGGCGTCTCAAACAGTTTACTGCTGATGCTTCTCACGAACTCAGAAATCCGATCGCCACTATTCAAACTAACGTCCAAGTAGCTTTGGCGGAAGCGGATATCGAACCGCAGCAACATCAACAGCTACAAGTTATCGAACGCCTCACCCGCCGCTTGGGGCGCTTGGTTGACGATTTGTTATTTTTAGCCAGACAAGATAGCGGCATCGTGCAGCAGCAGTGGATTGAGGTTCCTCTCGATGCTTTGCTGATGGAGGTAATTGAAGAACAACAGGCGATCGCCACCACCCAAAATCTCTCTCTTTCTTTGGAAATTGTCGATCTGCCCAACGGTGACGACAACTTTACACTGTTGGGAGACTGGGATCAACTAGCCCGACTTTTTACCAATATCGTCAGCAACGCCGTGCAGTACACGCCCTCTGGAGGTCAAATTCAAGTAGAATTGGATGTGGCAGCTAAAAACAAAAGAAATTCGCCGATGTTAAATCCAGCGCTGCAAATAAAAGTAACAGACACCGGCATCGGAATTTCCACAGAAGCCCTGCCGCATTTATTCGATCGATTCTACCGCGCAGATCCCGCCCGCACCCACCGCAGCGCCGCCGGTTCCGGTTTAGGATTAGCCATCGCCAAAGCAATTGTCGAAAATCACCGTGGCCAAATCCGCATAGACAGCCAAGTCGATCGAGGTACAGCCGTTACCGTCACCCTCCCCGCCCACAAATCAGAACAATTCCGCCTTTAAAACTTCCCTTCTTCCTCTCTTCCTCTCTTCCTCTGCGCCCTCTGCGCCCTCTGCGGTTTAAAAAAAATCTACCCCTCAAACCCTTATTCTTCCTACCTCGCGCCCAAACCCAGCTATTAAAATTCATTTACGCCATAGATTAACATAAACGTTGTTGGAAAACCTCGATCGAACTTGTGAGGAGTTATTTATGTTTCGCCACAATCTACCGTTTAAAAAAATCAGCTTGCTAGCAGCCACCTGCGGAGGTTTACTCGTTAGTCTCGCAACACTTTCCCAAGCCGGCGGCCCCCCGCCCCAACAAGGAAAACCCGTTTCCCAACCCGCAGAGACTCCCGCAGCCACTGAAGAACCCGTCAGCGAACCAACTCCGGCTGCGAGTCCGGGCCCCAGCGAGATGCCCTCTACACCAACAGAAGCGCCTGCCCGCTTCCCCATGCCCAGTGCGCGAGTTACGCCTGGCGAAGGCATGATAGTAATTAAACTGGTGAATACCACCAATGCTGTCATCAATTATCAAATCGTAGGCGTCACTCAGCCGCGCACTCTGGGCGAACAATCGGAAATTTTGCTTAAAAGCATCCCAGTGCCGATCACCCTCACTTACCAGCGCCCAGACGGAGGATTGCTGCTGGTTCGCCCCCAAGCAACCGCGATGCCGGGAATGTTGCAAGTCAGTTTCGGCGCGACAACTGAGTTGGACGCTGATACAAAATCGCTGCAAATTCAGGAAGATGGCAAGGTAATTTTGAATTAGTTTAACTGTTGACTGTTGACTGTTAACTGTTAACTGTTGACTGTTGACTGTTACCATTCATGTCAACTTAAGACTAAAATCCATAATAAATATCGTTTATAGTTGAGTTTCGAGTCCCCCTAACCCCTCTTAATAAGGGGGGGGAAAGAATATTCTTACGCCCCCTCTAACTCCCATTAATAAAGGGGAAAGAGCATTCAAAGTCCCCCTTCTCAAGGGGGATTTAGGGGGATCAAAACTTCGATACAAACGAGATATACACAGGGTTTTAGTATTAGGTTGACACCGATGGGCTGTTACTAATTCCCAATTTCCAATTCCAAATTCCCAGTTAACCGTCAATCGCCGAGTAACAAAGGAGGTAACTTAGTAAAAGGTAAATCCTCGTTGATTGCATCAATTTCTTCCTGTTCTCTTTCGTTGATTTGACCGATATAAGACTTGAGAATTTGGGCCAGACGGTTATTATAAAATCGGTGCAAACTATAATTTGGCGTAGCTGGAAAGCCACGCCGTTTTTTGTGCCGCCCGCCGGCACCGGGATCGAAGCTTTGGATGCCCCGATCGATCGCCCATTCGATCGGCGTATAGTAACAAGCATCGAAGTGCAAGCAGTCTATTTCCTGTAAACTGCCCCAATAACGCCCGTACAGTCGATCGCCCTTATACAAACAAAAAGACATACCCATCGGCTGTCTGTCATCTTCCTTGTCGTAGGCGGCTACAAATAAAACTCGATCGCGATAATTGTGGTGCAACTGTTCAAAAAATCGCTTAGTCAAATACTTGCTTCCCCACCAACCAAATTTGTCGCAAGTATTCTCATAAAAAGCATACATTTGAGCAAACATGGCTTGGGGAATTTCATCGCCCGTCAGCGTTTTTATCAACAAACCAGCTTGGTCAACTGCTTTGCGTTCGCGTTTGATATTGCGACGCTGGTTGGCATTAAATGCGCCTAAATAATTGTCAAAATTTTGATAGCCTTGATTTTGCCAAATATAGCTGTGGTGCAGCCAACTGCTGAAACCGTGGCGTTCCATTCTTTCGCGCCATTCTGGATCGACGTAAAGGAAATTGCAACCGGAGATATTGTGCCGATCGCAAAAATGGTCGATCGCGCTTACCATTACTCCAGTTAACTCGTCTTCATCTTCTCCCTCGGCAATCAAAAACCGATAGCCTTCAGCCGGAGTAAACGGCGTCATTCCCATCAATTTGGGGTAATATTGAACACCCAAACGTTGAGCTAAATCGGCCCACTGATTGTCGAACACAAATTCGCCGTAGCTGTGGCTTTTGACATACAGTGGCGCGCAAGCAATCAACTGTTTGTCTCGCCAGACTGTTAAGTGATGCGGTAGCCAACCGGTTTTAGCTGTCGCACTGCCCGATACTTCGAGATTGTTAAGCCAATCCCATTCCAGAAATAGAGTTTTTAGTGGCATCGCCAAGGCATCCCACGACGCTTGCGGGATTTCGCTTATTTTGCTAATCCAGGCTACAGAATATTCAGGTTTTGGCTGTTTCAGCATAGGGAGATTTGAGCGTAGAGCGATCGAACTTCATTTAAGTTAATATAATTTCCCTTCTTCGACACTTGTTACCAGGCAGAGCCTGGTAACGCAGATCCAGAGGCTCTGCCTCGATTTTCCTTGGGCTGGCGAGGCAGAGCCTCGCTTACATGGGTTCCCAAGCAGAGCCGGGGAACCAGTTAAACCAGTTAATCCGGGACTATCGATCGACCCGATAATGCAAAAATACCTCTTGTCCCACCTGTTTAACCGCCAAAAGCTCCAATTTCGGCGCTAAATCGGCCAAAAAACCCTCTCCCTCAACAGCCGTCGGTGCATCCGCCCCGCCCAAAATTAACGGGCACACCGTCAGCCAAAGTTCGTCTACCAAGCCTGCAGCTAGCACAGAGGCTACCAGTTTCCCCCCGCCCAGAATCGCCAAACGTTTGATACCGATAGTTTCTAGCTGTTGAAACGCATCAATCCAATCAATCTCTCCACCTACGGTTTTTGCATAGATAATTCGATCGAATTGAGATGTTGCACCATTCTCCATAAGCCTTTTATCAACAGGCAAGATGCCTGTTCCACAAGCAAGTTCATCTCTTGTGCAACAGGCATCTTGCCCGTTCTTGAGAGGAGACGGCAATGCCGTTTCCCTGCTGTCAGGCCCCGTCAGCAGCCACCGAGGCACCGGTTGCTGGAAAAATCGCAAGTTTGGGTCAAATTGGGACGATCGCGAACATACAATTTGCACCGGTTGTGGGGGCTTACCTTGGAGTTCCCTCTGTTTGACCAATTCCGGCGAAATCACTCTCATCGTCGTCCCATAAGCCTGTAACGTGCCGTTGCCGAACAAAACCGCGTCACTTTCTGCTACTTGCTGTTCGAGGTGGGCTTTGTCATTGGCAGAACCAAATCTCGCGGGCGATCGCACTACATCTGCAATTTTACCGTCCGCACTAATCGCGAGTATTACTGTGGCGTGAAGTTCAGTCATGACTTATCAGAATTTCCCAGAACATTTAACTGTAGCAATTCACAACTATTTGTAAAGTTTGTTTTCAACTCGCTCCCACGGGTTTTATTTGACGGATAATGTCTGTTTATTTATTTTGCAACCCCAGCGATCGCCCTAGCAAAGTATTTACTTTTCTTTACAAACAGCAGATCAAAAAACGGCGCGACAGGTAAAAATTTCCTTGCAGACTTCAAATGCGTCGCGCGATCGACTAGAGTAAAAAAAATGGCTTTATCCGTTTATTCATCGCAAAGGAAACAAAGCTCATGGTTCAACGCGGTTCTACAGTTCGGATTCTCCGCAAAGAATCCTACTGGTATCAAGAAGTGGGCACCGTTGCTACGGTAGACCAAAGCGGCATTAAATACCCAGTTATCGTTCGCTTTGACAAAGTAAATTATGCCGGCGTCAACACCAACAACTTCGCCCAAAGCGAATTAGTGGAAGTAGCAGCCCCCAAAGCGAAAGCAAAATCAACCGCAGCTCCAGGCGGCAAGCAAACCACGATCGAGGAAAAAACCCGGAAAACCGGCAGCGGAGGAGCCCCCCAGCAGCCGAAAACTTCAACCGACAGCAAACCCGGTGCCGAAGTTCCGGGCAGCGTCGAAGGTTCGCCAAATCAAGGAACAGAACAACGCTAATTGTGCCAGAACTGCCAGAAGTTGAAACTATTTGCCGAGGTTTGAATCAAGCAACCCTCGATCAAGAAATGTTGGGCGGCGACGTGTTGTTAAACAGCACGATCGCCCGCTCAATCTCTGCGACCGATTTTTTGACGAAACTCAAAGGAAAGTCGATCGCCCGCTGGTACAGACGCGGCAAATATCTACTGGCAGAACTATCTCAATTCCCAGAAGGAGAAAGGGAAAGGGGGAGAGAGGGAGAGGGGGAGAGGGGGAGAGTCGGAGAATTTCTTGCCCAAACTCCAAACTCTTCCCGAACGCCTTCTTTCTCCCCCTCCCTTTTGCCTTCAAAAGCCGGCTGGTTGGGCGTTCACCTGCGGATGACGGGACAACTGCTGTGGGTGAACAGATCCGAACCCCTGCAAAAACACGCGCGAGTGCGGCTGTTTTTTGAAGGAAACCAAGAACTGCGGTTTGTAGACCAGCGGACCTTCGGGCAAATGTGGTACGTGCCCGCAGAAACCGAGGTTTCGAGCACTGTCATCGGTCTGAAACTCTTAGGCCCCGAACCGTTCTCAGAGGAATTTACAACAGAATATTTGGCCCGCAAGCTGCACAGGCGGGCGCGACCCATCAAAACAGCTTTGCTAGACCAGGCACTGATAGCTGGTTTGGGCAATATTTACGCAGACGAAACTTTGTTCTTGTCGGGAGTGATGCCCACAACTCTGTGCGCGGATTTGACCGCCGAGCAAATTGGGCGCATCCATACAGCTATTATTCAAGTTTTACAGAAGGCGATCGCATCCGGTGGCACCACTTTTAGCAATTTTCTCAACGTCCAAGGTGTGAACGGCAACTACGGCGGCGTCGCTTGGGTCTACAATCGCGCCGGTCAACCCTGCCGCACTTGCTCGGCAACCATCGAACGTATAAAATTAGCAGGGCGATCGACTCATTTTTGCCCCATTTGTCAGACCTAGGAAGCAGTCAATGGATTTTAGGCTTTAGATTTTAGATTTTAGATGTACTCCACGAATCGCACTCCTTTATTCCTTAGTCAGCTTGGAGTGGACTTCGTTTGTTTAGTAGCGATTTCAATCGCCGAGTGACTTTCCAGCCAAATCTAGATTAAAATTTGTATAGTTTTTTAAACTAAACAAAGCAAGTTATGGCAATCAAGAAAGGCAGTATAGTTCGCGCTGTACGCGAAAAATTGGAAAACAGTCTAGAAGCCCAAGCCAGCGACCAGCGCTTTTCCTCCTATATATTTGAAACAAAGGGCGAAGTGATGGATGTTCGCGGCGACTATGCCTTCGTCAAATTTGGCAAAGTTCCCACCCCGAATATTTGGCTGCGGGTAGACCAACTCGAAGATTTTCAGTAAGTCACCAAAACTAAACATCACTGTTCTTAATGTAGCGAAGGGTGCACACCGCGCACCTTTCCCCAATTAAGTTGATTGCTAAAATCTAAAATCTAAAATTTAAAATCTAAAACCCAATGAATTCTCCATCAAACCGCGTATCAATTATTGGTGCAGGCAAAGTCGGCAGTACGTTAGCCCAGCGAATTGCTGAGAAAAATCTGGCAGATGTAGTATTGCTAGATATTGTGGAGGGTTGGCCGCAGGGCGTTGCTTTGGATTTGATGGAAGCTAGGGGAGTGGAACGCCACGATCGCCAAATTGTCGGTACTAATGATTATACTGATACGGCAAACTCAAATATCATAGTAATTGCCGCCGGAGTGCCCCGCAAACCCGGTATTAATCGGGAAGATTTAATAAAAATCAATGCTCGAATTGTCACTGAAGCCACAAAACAGACGATCGAGCATTCTCCCGAAGCAATCTTAATCACAGTCACAAATCCCCTAGATATCATGACTTATTTAGCTTGGGAAGCAGCGGATGTTCCCAAACACCGAGTCATGGGGATGGGGGGAGTTCTCGACTCCGCCCGCTTTCAAACTTTTATTGCCATGGAATTGGGCGTTTCAAATGCTCAAGTCAATGCAACTGTCATCGGTTCTCATGGCGATTTGATGGTTCCTTTACCCCGCTATTCCACTGTCAACGGTATTCCGATCAATCAACTTATGGATGCTGGGGCGATCGATCGACTCGTACAGCGGACTCGCCACGGCGGCGCAGAAATTGTAGAATTGATGAAAACTGGTAGTGCTTATTTTGCACCCGCATCTTCTGTCTGTTTGATGGTAGAATCTATCTTATTTAATCAGTCGCGACTCTTGCCTTGCTGCGTTTATTTGCACGGCGAATACGGTGTGCAAGATATCTTTTTAGGAGTGCCCTGCCGCTTGGGAACTCAGGGAGTCGAACAATTAGTGGAACTCGAACTCAGCGATACTGAAAGAGCATCCTTTATCGAGTCGGGCAAATTGGTTGCCCAAAATATTGAGGAAGCGAAGGCAATACTGAAAACTGCTTCTTAAGCTGTCGAGTATTTAAATTACATATTGTCTGTTCCCCGTTTCCCGTTTCCTGTTCCTTTTCACCAAATTCTCACACCCTATTGAAATGCACAACAGCTTAAGGAATGAAAAATAAATAAGTTGATTAGTTATCGGTTATAATGAAAAAAGTGTGAGATTACAATTTTTACCAAAACA
>NZ_JAUBOS010000161.1:0-1437 GCF_036700365.1 Microcoleus sp. w2-18bC1 | reverse complement strand
GGTTCTTCCTTACTTACTATGCTAAATCAATAGTTAAAGGCGTAAAATCAATTTAACAAATATGTCAAAATGTAAACCAAGTCCTTGTCAGGCTTGACATTTCAGCTAATTTGATTGTTAACTATAAAATAGTTACAAGATTTTTGGGGAGCAAATTATAGTCATGACCACAAAAAAGGGTACTAAATTTCTAACAGAGCTACTGAATATACAAGGAATTAAAGTAACTCAAATGACTCAAGTACCGTACATAGGAATAATCTTACAAGTTGAGTCAATCCATAAAGAAAGTCATTGTCATAGATGCGGTACAAAAAGTAATAGATTACATCAAAACCATCGATACTTAGTAAAAGATTTCTCCTGGGGAGAAAAGCTAGTATTTTTAGAAATAAACAGACGACAATTTAAATGTAAAAAATGTGGCAAACCATTTAGCGAGAAATTGGACTTTGTAAATAACCGAAGAACTTATACAAAACGACTAGCCGATACAATTATTAAGTCTGTCTTGTCAAGTGATATCAATAATGTAGCCAAAGAAGGAGTAGTAACAACAGAAGAAATAGAAAGAATGTTGTCAGATGCCTCACAAGAATTATCGTCAAAACCATCAGGCTTAAAAAAGCTAGGAATTGATGAAATAGCGTTAACTAAAGGTCAAGGAAATTACTGTGCGGTATTAACGGATTTATCAACATCTAAATTAATTACGATTATCAAGGGAAGAAAACAAGAAGACATTGAGCCAGTCCTTAATTCATGGGGATTAGAGGTTTTAGAACAAATAGAAGAAGTAAGTATAGATTTATGGAAAGGTTACAAAACCTTAGTAGAAAAACTCATGCCAAATGCTCAAGTAGTAGCGGACAGATTTCATGTAATGGTACAAGTCAATAAGGAATTAGATAGAGAAAGAAAGCGTGAAAGAAGGGAAATCATAGATTTAAGTAATAAATCTAAATCACCTCAAAGAATAGCAGAATATAAAGAGATATTAGACGGATTGAATGGCAGCAAATATGCGTTACTAAAGAATGAAGAGAGTTTAAAAGAAAAGCAAAAGAGCAAATTAATGTCAGTTAAAAAAGTGTGTCCTCGGCTAGCAATAATGCATAAATTAAAAGAAGAATTCCGACAAATATTTGAAAATAGAAAAACTAATTGGTTGAGGGCATTATTGAGAATTGGGAGCTGGCAGCAAAGAGCAAAAAAATATTTTAGTTCCACTGTAAATACTATCACTAATTGGATCGAGGAAATAATTGCTTACTTTGATAATAGGACAACAAGTGGTGCAGTTGAGGGTGTAAATAACAAGCTTAAGTTAATAAAACGTTCGGCCTATGGCTTTAGGAATTTTGAAAATTACAAAAATAGATGTTTGCTTACTTGGCATTTTAACTGTTAGTTTAGCATACCAAGTAAGGAAGAACC
>NZ_JAUBOS010000011.1:97863-119753 GCF_036700365.1 Microcoleus sp. w2-18bC1 | reverse complement strand
TAAACGGAAAAACTTTTTGACTCCAACTTTTCACAACTGATAAAAAAATTCCACACACATCTGCGGAATGTGGGTTTCAGTTTAGCTGCGTGCTCACAATAATTTTTTGCACGCGATCGCCCTTAATTTCCACAATCAAATTAGAAGCCTTTTGGTCATTGCTGTAAGTCAAGCGAGTCACTCCACTTTTAACAGATTGCGACCCGTAACCGTAAGTTTTAACGACTTTTTGGCTGTTATCTCCTAGCTTCACACCATCAATTGTCAGAAACTTGGGATTGGTAGTAGAAACTAAATAAACTTTTCCCTCCCATGCTGCTACCGTCAATCCTGAGTAGGTTAGCGTGCGAATCTTGCCGCCGATGCCAGATCCAGCAGGTTTAGTTTCGTCGCGCTGCGGTTTTCCCAAGTTACGTTTTGCCTCTTCTACAGACATCCCCAACCGAACGCCGCCAATCCCCAGGCGCGAATAGTTCAGCGCCGCCGGCTTTTGTGTCGCGCTGAGAATTCTTTCTAGAGTCGCAACAGTTTGATTCATAGCAGGAACCGGACGAACTAAAGCAGCAAATCCTAAGCTCGAAATTGCAAGATTCATCATGATGCCAGCGAGGGCTGTTGTCACAAATATTTTTACCATTTTTTTATAGCTTTATTTGGCAATGTATTCGTGCGATCGCCCCCTCGATCCGGATGGATACTAATAGGACTTAGACACACACTCCTGGACGCACGGCGATCCTCTGAAACCGAATTTTTTTACCAAAACTACACAAACAAACCCGGTTTTTAGCATAAATCTTAGGTTTAACAGTCAGGTATTCAGGAAGAAACCCGGTTTCTAGCGCAACCTAGGTAAGTCCTGACTAATATTTTTTAACTTGTGAAAACCACCAATTTCGGGCGAACCGAATTTGCTCCCGTACAAACTTGCGTCCGCCTGCGAGGACTAAAAAAAAGAATAAAGGAGGTAAATCAAGGGAAATTGCTGTGATATCCTAACAAAAGCCATATCTCGATAAAATTAGCAATTTAGATGACCGCAACAGATTCTACTAAACACCAAAAATCCAAAGCCCTCAAACCCGGTAGCCGTCGCCCCGCTAAAGAACTTTGCAGCGAGTGCGGTTTGTGCGACACATATTACATCCATTATGTCAAGGAATCTTGTGCTTTCTTAACACAGCATATTGCAGAATTAGAAGCAGAGATTCACGGGCGATCGCGCAATCTCGACAATCCTGACGACTGGTATTTCGGAGTCAGTCAAAACATGATGGCGGCTCGGAAAAAAGAGCCGATCGAGGGCGCTCAGTGGACGGGGATCGTCAGCACAATTGCGATTGAAATGCTCGAAAAAGGAATTGTAGAAGGCGTTGTTTGCGTCCAAAATACTAAAGAAGACCGCTTTCAACCGATGCCGATAATTGCTAGAAATCGTGAAGAGATTCTCGCAGCAAAAGTCAACAAACCAACTCTCTCCCCCAATCTTTCAGTATTAGAACAAATCGAAAAATCGGGGATGAAGCGGCTGTTAGTAATTGGCGTCGGCTGTCAAATTCAAGCTTTGCGAACAGTTGAGAAAAAACTCGGTTTAGAAAAGCTCTACGTTTTGGGAACTCCCTGTGTCGATAATGTCAGCCGCGCCGGCTTGCAGAAATTCCTAGACACGACTAGCCGCTCTCCTGAAACGGTGGTTTCTTACGAGTTTATGCAAGACTTTAACGTTCACTTCAAACACGAAGATGGTTCAGAAGAAAAAGTGCCGTTTTTTGGCTTGAATACTAAGGAATTGAAAGATGTTTTTGCTCCTTCTTGTTTGAGCTGTTTTGATTATGTCAATTCTTTAGCAGATTTAGTTGTGGGCTACATGGGCGCACCCTTTGGCTGGCAGTGGATTGTGGTGCGAAATGACACCGGGCAAGAAATGTTAGAGTTGGTAACGGATCAGCTAAATACTCAGCCGGTGATGTCTCAGGGAAACAGAAAAGAGGCGGTTCAGCAAAGCATTCCTGCTTATGAAAAAGGAGTGACTTTGCCGATGTGGGCGGCGAAGTTAATGGGAGTTTTTATTGAGAGAATTGGGCCGAAGGGTTTGGAATATGCTCGGTTTTCGATTGATTCTCATTTCACTCGCAATTATCTGTACGTGAAGCGCAATTACCCGGAGAAATTAGAGGCTCATGTGCCGGAATATGCTAAGCGGATTGTCGCGCAGTATAAGTTGCCCGATGTGTAAACTTGTAGGGTGCGTCAGTCAGGAGTTGTTGGATTCTTGAAAAAATAACGCTAATTGACGCACTCTAATACTCAAGGATAGCAAAAGATAGAAAACAAATGCACTTGGGAACAATCGAATTATGGAATCGCAGAACGTTAACTAGACTGGCTATCCTTAGTACGATCTTAATTACTCTAATTAGTGGGATATGGTTGAGTATGATTGCAATGCCAGGGAAAAGCTACAGCGGGACAATTCCCCCTTTAACAGCACAGGAAATATCGCTCCGAGATGATTTACAGCGCGATGTGGAAAAGCTCGCTGGTGAAATCGGAGAGCGCAACTTTATACAATATCAAAAACTTGGAGAAGCTGCTGACTTTCTCGAAGCATCTTTTCAAGCTGCTGGCTATAAAGTTGAACGACAAGGATATAAAATTGATGATAAATTTTATTATAACATAGAAGTGGAGATTCCAGGGGGTAAAAAGGCAGATGAAATAGTTGTAATTGGGGCACATTATGATTCTGTGGTGGGGAGTCCAGGGGCAAATGATAACGCAACTGGGGCGGCGGGAGTGCTGGCTTTAGCGAGAATTTTTGCAGGTAAAAAGCCTGAAAAGACTGTGCGTTTTGTTGAGTTTGTGAATGAGGAACCGCCTTTTTTCTGGACTGCTGATATGGGGAGTTTGGTTTATGCGAAAAGATGCAGAGAGCGTAACGAAAAAATTGTTTCTATGCTCAGTTTAGAAACAATTGGTTATTACTCTGATGCCAAAAACAGTCAGAAATATCCAGCACCATTAAACCTTTTTTATCCTACATCGGGAAATTTTATCGGATTTATTGGCAATACATCCTCCAGTAAATTGGTTAGAGAGGCGATCGCATCTTTCCGTCGCCATGCTGAATTTCCCTCGGAAGGTGCAGCAATTCCGGGTGGCATTCCTGGTGTTGGTTGGTCTGATCAATGGTCTTTTTGGCAACATGGTTATCCAGGGCTGATGGTGACAGATACTGCTCCCTATCGCTATCCTTACTATCACACGGCGCAAGATACACCCGATAAGGTTGACTGGGAACGGACGGCGAAGGTGATAAGTGGATTGGAGAAAGTTGTGGCAGATTTGGTGGGAGTTGATATCAATTAGTTGAGTGGGTGCAGAGCGTGGAAATATCCTCGCTCGGCACAGAATATCCGGCAAAATGACGCACATAAAAATTAGTATAAGTTGCCTGAGTGAGGTGATTAAGAGAGTTTGTAATAGATGTTTTGCAGGGACACGGTAAGGCAGTGTCTTTGTTTTATACAGTGGGGAAATTAGAGGTAGAAGATTATGACACTCATAGTTGCACACAAACACATGAAGTTACCAAAGTCGATCGCACTTGCTTGTTGTGTGCTTCTAGCACTATCTGGAAATGGAGTGTCGGGGAAAGCAGCAGCAGAAGTGCGATCGGGAAACAGTAGACGAACATTTGCCGATTGGTGTCGCCAAAAAGCTGGTTTGAGTCCTGAAGCTAAACATACTGTTGAGGTGCTGTTGCAGAAAGCAGAGACTACTGAGTGCGATGCGGCTAATCTGAAACTTTCGAGTCGCGCATACCTCGACCTCCGAAACAATAACATCAGGGACATCAAACCGCTAGAATCCTTGACAAACCTGAATTGGCTCGAGCTCGAAAACAATCAAATCAGCGACATCAAACCGCTAGAATCCTTGACTAACCTGAATTTTCTCGTCCTCATCGACAATCAAATCAGCGACATCAAACCGCTAGAATCCTTGACTAACCTGACTGCGATCTTCCTCGACAACAATCGAATCAGCGACATCAAACCCCTACAATCCTTGACTAACCTCACCAATCTCTTCCTCCACAACAATCGAATCAGCGACATCAAACCGCTAAAATCCTTGACTAACCTGACACATCTCGGCCTTAGCGACAATCTTATCAGCGACATCAAACCGCTAAAATCCTTGACTAACCTGACTTTTCTCCTGCTCATCAACAATCAAATCAGCGACATCAAACCGCTAGAATCCTTGACTAACCTGACTTCGCTCAGCCTCGAAAAAAATCTTCTCAGGGACATCAAACCGCTTGAATCTTTGACTAAACTGACCGGTCTCTACCTCAGCGGAAATCCGATCGCTCCCAAAACTTGCCCGCTCAAACCAGAGTCTATCTGTAAGTGGGAACCACTACCTACAATAAAACTTTAGCGTTTAGGAAATTAGAGGTACAAGATTATGACACTTATAGTTGCACACAAACACATGAAGTTACAAAAGTCGATCGCAGTTACTTGTTGTGTGCTTCTAGCATTATCTGGAAATGGAGTGTCGGCGAAACCAGCAGCAGAAACGCGATCGGGAAACAAAACATTTGCTGAATGGTGTCGCGAAAAAGATTCTTTGAGTCCAGAAGCTAAACATACTGTTGATATGCTGTTAAAAATAGCAGGAACTACTGAGTGCGATGAGGCCGATCGCCAACTTTCTAGTATCACAGGAATTAGCTTTACGGACCAAAAAATCAGCGACATCAAACCGCTAGCATCCTTAACTAACCTGAACGTTCTCCGGCTCATCAACTGTTCTATCAGCGACATCAAACCCCTAGCATCCTTGACTAACCTGACTTTGCTCAACCTCAGCAGCAATCAGATCGTTGACATCAAACCGCTAGCATCCTTGGTTAACCTGAAAGTGCTCAACATCGGGAACAATCAGATCCGCGACATCAAACCCCTAGCATCCTTGACTAACCTGACGGGAATCGTCCTCATCGAAAATCAGATCGATGACATCAAACCGCTAGCATCCTTGACTAACCTGAAAGAGCTTTTCCTCCGCAGCAATCAGATTGACGACATCAAGCCACTAGCATCTTTGACTAACCTGGCTAAGATTGATCTCAGCAGCAATCAAATTAGTGACATCAAACCGCTAGCATCTTTGATGCAACTGACTTTTATCGAGCTCAGTAGCAATCAGATTAGTGACATCAAATCACTAGCATCCTTGACTAACCTGGAAGGAATTAACCTCAGCAGCAATCAAATCGGTGATATCAAACCGCTAGCATCCTTGACAAATCTGGAAGGGCTATCACTTAACAAGAATGAGATCGCTGACCTTAAACCGCTAGTATTCTTGACTAAACTGGAGATTCTCTGGCTCAACAACAATCAAATCGTTGATATCAAACCGCTAGCATCCTTGACTAATCTGACTTTGCTCTCACTGGAAAACAATCAAATCGTTGATATCAAACCGCTAGCATCTTTCACTAAACTGACTGAACTCTACCTCAGCGGAAATCCGATCGCCCCTAAAACTTGCCCTCTCAAGCCAGAGTCTATCTGTAAGTGGGAACCACAAACTAAACCATAAAAGTTTACAGTGACGCCCGATCGCACTTAAATATTTCTGTTACGAAGGATAAATTTGCTATTCCTGAGAAAAACCCGATCGCCCTTATTGACTAAAAGCGATCGCACCTCCCTTCCTACAAATCAGCAGCATGCTGCTTCAATTCATCCAAAGAAACGTATTCCAAAGTCAGGGCGTGAGTCGCACCCAAAACCACAAGCGGCGCACATCCCGCATCCATTGCTTCCTTCCACCGAGAGGCGCACAAACACCAACAATCCCCAGGCTTCAAACCGGGAAAGTTAAATTCAGGAACCGGAGTGCTCAAATCATTTCCGTTCGATTTAGTGAATTGCAAAAACTCTTCTGTCAGTTGAGCACAAACAGTGTGAGCCCCAAAGTCGCCACCACCTGTATTGCATTTGCCGTCCCGATAATATCCTGTCATTGGCGAAGTGCAGCAAGTCTCTAACTTTCCGCCCAGCACATTTGTAGCTTCCGTCACCATCGCAACTCCTGAGTAAAACTCTTCGATCTAATTTTACACAACTCGTTGTTTATATATTTTTTTCCATGACAAAGTTGATTAATTTTTGTCCTCTGCATTCTACTTCTTGTTTTCTAATCACAATAAATCCCTGGCTTTCAAAAAAAGGTCGAGCTGTAATGCTGACTTCGGCAAATAACTTGTTAATTCCTAAGTCTTGGGCTTTTGACTCAATTTGTTTTAAAATTAGCCTGCCGACTCCTTGCCTTTGAAAATCTTGATGACAGAAAAAGCAATCGATATGGCCGCTTGCTTCTAATTCCCCAAAACCTGCAATTTTCTCACCCTCTTCTGCTACGAAAGTAAATTTACTGCTTAAACTTTTAGTCCAACTTTCGATATCGATATCGGCTGGAGCCCAAGCATCTACTTGTGCTTGTGTGTAATCGCGGATGTTTACTTCGTGTATGGTGTCGTAAAACAGTTTTACAATTTGTTGGGTATCACCGATTTCGTAGGTTCGTACTCTCATAAATTATCTCACTGCGATCGCTTCTTTAATATTAATTTGGGGTTTTTAACCCCTTCAGAACGCGGATGGATGTTGGATTTTACCATTTTGTCTCATTTCTTGCAGGGCGATCGACCAAAAATTCTCGCCCACTCCCTTGACAAACTCTCTTCCTCTATGTTATTGAAGCAAAAGCAAACTTAACTCGAATTAACAGTACATCAATCCAGCAGCTTAACGAATAAGGCTTGAAACTTATGAGAGAAATTGGGCCCGATCCAAACCGACCCTATCCGATGCCCGACCAACGGCGCGTATGCTTCCTCAAAAACTTTATTAAATCCCCCAACATTATCGTCGGCGATTACTCATATTACGACGATCCCATAGATCCAGAAAACTTTGAAAAAAATGTACTTTATAACTACGGAAACGACCGATTAATTATTGGAAAATTTTGTGCGATCGCCACCAACGTCAAATTCATTATGAACGGTGCAAATCACAAACTAGACGGCATTTCAACTTATCCTTTTCCTGTTTTTGGGAATGGTTGGGAAACAGCGATGAATTTATTAATGGAACTGCCGAGTAAAGGCGATACCGTCATTGGCAATGATGTTTGGATCGGCTATGAATCCCTGATTATGCCCGGAGTCAAAATCGGCGACGGTGCCGTCATTGCCGCCAAATCCGTTATAGTAAGAGACATTCCCGCTTACACCGTTGTCGGTGGAAACCCCGCCCATCCCATCAAACAGCGTTTCAGCAATGCTCAAGTTGCACAACTATTAGAAATTAGGTGGTGGGATTGGGAAATCGACAAAATTTCGCGCAATGTCAGCATAATTATGCAAGGCGATATTCCAGCACTCAGCAATGCTGAGTAAACTCCCAAATACAGCGATTTTTAATTAACAAAGTGGAGGTTTAAAAATGTTGAAAATTGCCTACTTAATTTTCTGTATTCTAGGCACTGCTTTGCCCTACTCCCAGTTTGTCCCGTTTCTTTTAGAAGAAGGGTTGAATATTAAGGCTTTTTTCGGTGAGTTGTTTGCCAATCAAATTTCCGGCTTTTTCGGCATGGATGTAATAGTGTCATCCCTGGTTTTTGGTACTTTTGTATTTAGCGAAGGCTCGCGTCTAAAAATGAAAAACTTGTGGATTTATATTGCCAGTAACTTACTGGTGGGTGTTTCCCTGGGTTTGCCTTTATTTCTCCTAATGCGGCAGCGCAAACTTGAAGAAACACTTTGAGAGTTTTGTAGTTGTTGGGTTTTGCTTTCGCTAAACCCAACCTACACAATCTGAAAATCCAACATCAGCGTCAATCTGCGTGCATCTGCGGTTAAAAATCCTCAGATTCTTGCAAAAAATCTACTCTTTAATTCAAAAGTCAGGGAAGAACAAAGATCCCCCCTACCCCAAGAGGCACCGCCCTACAACTTACTTAGCTGGGCCCACAGCCTCGATCGCATCCTCCAAGGCGATCGATACATGAGTCCAATGAGTTCCCCCCTGACAAAAAGCCACGTAAGGCTCCCGCAGAGGCCCGTCAGCAGAAAACTCCGACGTACTCCCATCAATAAAAGTGCCCCCAGCCATCACTAACTGACTTTCATACCCGTGCATCGGAGCCGGCACGGGATCTAAATAGGAGCCAACGGGAGAATTTTGCTGAACGGCGCGACAAAAAGCAATTAACTTATCAGCAGAACCGAATTCGATCGCCTGAATCACATCTCGTCTTCTAGCCAAAGGCATAGGATTCACTCGATAACCCAACTTATAAAAAACATAAGCCGTCAAATGATTGCCCTTCATCGCCTCCCCCACACAACCCGGAGCCATAAACAAACCCTGAAACAGCAACCGATTCAAATCAAAAGTTGCGCCGCCGCTGCTACCGATTCCCGGCGCCGTCAAGCGACAAGTTGCCGCCTCTACTAAATCAGCCCTCCCAGCAACGTAACCGCCCGCAGGGACGATCGTACCCCCCGGATTTTTGATCAAAGAACCCGCCATCAGATCCGCACCCACAGCAGTAGGTTCGCAATCATCAACAAACTCTCCGTAACAATTATCAACAAAGCAAATTGTGTTAGGATTCTGATGTTTGACTATGGCGACGATTTTTTCAATCTCAGAAATAGACAAACTCGACCGCCAAGAATAGCCGCAAGAGCGCTGGATAAAAACCAGGCGAGTCTTTGCTGAAATAGTAGAGCTCAGTGCCTGCCAATCCAAACTTCCTTCGCGAGTTAGAGGCAACTCACGGTAACTAATGCCAAACTCAAGCAGTGAACCTTGACCTTGCCCCCGCAAGCCGATCACTTCTTCTAAAGTATCGTAGGGAGAACCAGCCACTGCCAACATTTCATCACCAGGACGCAGGATGCCAAAAAGAGCACAGGCGATCGCGTGAGTACCCGAAACAAACTGTACCCGGACAGCCGCGGCCTGGGCCCCTACCACTTCGGCAAACACCCCGTCCAAAGTCTCCCGACCTAAATCGTCGTGGCCGTAACCCGTAACCCCTGCAAAATGGTGGACTCCAACCCGGTGGCTGCGAAAAGCTTTTAAGACTCGTTGAAGATTTTGCTTGACTGTAGTGTCAATACCAGAAAAAATCTGAAAGAGTGCCTGTTCTGCTTCCTGTAGCCGTGAAACGCTATTCATCTATACCTCGCTCACCCTTTGCGTGCGCGCTGTTCATTATGGCGTAGATGCGGCCCCTAGTTTGTAAACATAATATATTCATGACGATTGCAACTTCCAAAAAAACTTCTCCTGATTGGCCTGTCGTAGGCTTTATGGCCTTTCTGCACATCGGTGCTTTATTTGCTTTGCTGCCGGGTAATTTTAGCTGGTCTGCGGTCGGGCTAGCTGTCTTCCTGCATTGGGTAACAGGTGGTTTAGGAATTACTCTCGGATATCACCGCCTCGTCACCCACCGCAGTTTTCAAACACCGAAATGGCTAGAGTATTTTCTAGTTATTTGCGGTACCCTTTCCTGTGAAGGTGGCCCGATCGACTGGGTAGGAATGCACCGGTTACACCACATACATTCCGACACGGAAACAGATCCCCACGATTCCAATCAAGGCTTCTGGTGGAGCCACATGGGCTGGATGCTCTCGGATCTCCCGATCAGAGTTGAAATCCCCCGCTTTACTAAAGACATCGGCGACGACCCAGTATACAAGTTTCTCCAAGCATATTTTATCCCCATCCAAGTTGTCTTCGGTGTGTTGCTTTATTTATTAGGCGGCTGGTCTTTCGTGGTTTGGGGCGTGTTTATGCGGATCGTGGTGGTGTTCCACTGCACTTGGCTTGTTAACAGCGCTACCCACAAATTTGGCTACCGCACCTACGAGTCGGGCGATCGATCTACCAACTGCTGGTGGGTTGCCCTGCTCACCTACGGCGAAGGCTGGCACAATAACCACCACGCCTTTCAATACTCGGCGCGCCACGGTCTCCAATGGTGGGAAATCGACTTCACCTGGATGACAATTCAACTGCTGCAAGCACTTGGTTTGGCAACCAAAGTGAAATTAGCAGAAAAATAGCATGGGCAATGAGTCATGGGTTGTCGGTCATCAGTTCTGGACTAATGGCTCGTGACCAATGCCTCATCCTGTTTTTGCCAGCGGTATAGGTTGGGTTGAAGTAAGCTCGAATCATCTGGTGCGATCGACCCAACCAAAACCAGAATCAGTTATAATATAATTGGGAACAAAAAATTTTGTTTGGCAGCCAAATTTTTTATTTTCAGAATACAACCGTAAATCTTTTTCAATCCTAATCCCAAATCTATCATTGATTCTTTATTAGTTTGGGCAAGAGTGCAGCAAAAAAGTTCACTGCTCAATCCCAACTATTATGCGTGAATCTAGCTCGGCATCTCATCAGAAATCAAAAAGAGAATGACAATTGCAACGCAAGAAAAACTCCAATACAATTGGAAGCACGTTATTAGTTTAGCAGGACTTCATATCGGCGCTTTGTTCGCACTGCTACCCAGTAACTTCAATTGGACAGCAGTTGGTTTAACAGTATTCATGCACTGGATAACCGGCGGTTTGGGAATAACTCTCGGATGGCATCGTATGCTCACCCACCGCAGTTTTCAGACACCAAAATTCGTAGAATATTTTCTAGCATTTTGCGGAGCCCTTGCCTGTCAAGGAGGAATAATTGATTGGGTTGGGCTGCACCGATTGCACCACACCAACTCTGACCAAAATGCGCTAGACCCTCACAATGCCCAAAAGGGTTTTTGGTGGAGTCATATCGGCTGGATGCTATATAAAGGTCCAGCTCACGCTGAAATTTCCCGCTGCACAAAAGACATTTCGAGCGATCCATTTTACCAATTTTTGCAAAACTACTTTCTCCCGATGCAAATCGTCTTTGGCGTCTTGCTTTACTTAGCAGCAGGCTGGCCGTTTGTAGTGTGGGTAATTTTTGTACGCTTAGTTTTGGTGTATCACTGCACGTGGTTTGTTAACAGTGCCACTCACAAATTTGGCTACCGCACCTACGAAACAAACGATAGTTCTACTAACTGTTGGTGGGTGGCTGTCCTGACTTACGGCGAAGGCTGGCACAACAACCACCATGCTTATCAATACTCGGCTCGTCACGGGATGGAAAAGTGGGAAATTGACTTCACTTGGATGACAATTCAAGTCTTGGAAGCACTAGGCTTAGCAACTAAGGTAAAATTACCCGCCAAGTAGCAGCATGGGGCATAGGGCATGGGGCATGGGGCATGGGGCATTGGTAACAACTCGCAAATAACCAACTGTCAACTGCCAACTGCCCACTGCCTAATGAACCCGTTTTTGCTCGCCCCGGCCGCGCAAATATTCCGCTAAAAACGCCAATCCTCCCGAACCTACTATCAACAGCACGCTCAAAGCATTAATATCCGGTTTTACTCCAGTCCGAATCCGGCTAAAAATTTCCATCGGCAGAGTTGTAGTCCCGCTACCTGCGGTAAAACTCGCAATCAAAAAATCGTCCATGCTGAGGACAAAAGACAGCAGACAACCTGAAACAATTCCGGGTATTAATTGAGGGAGCAAAACCTGAATAAAAGCCTCAACAGGCGTTGCACCCAAATCCAAGGCAGCCTCTTCTAAATACGGGTTTAAATCGGCCAATCTAGTAGAAACAGCTAGGGCGATGTAAGCCAGACAAAACACAATGTGAGCGGCGACAATAGTCCACAAACTCAGAGGAATAGCCAGCGCCGCTAAAAATACCAGAGTAGCAACTGCGGTCGCAATATCTGGAATAATAATCGGCAAGTAGGAAACTCCCTGATATAAACTCTTGCCAGGAAAGCGGTAGCGGGCTAAACCAACCGCCATCAAAGTGCCAAGTACAGCCGAGATTGCAACTGCACAAACAGCCACTGTTAAACTGTTTCTCAGGGCAACTAAAATCCGCGTATCGCTAAATAATTTAACGTACCAATCTAAAGTAAATCCTTCCCAGCCGGCGCTAAAACGCGATTTGTTAAAGCTGTAAAATGTGAGTACCAGGATGGGCAGGTACATATAAAAAAACATCACAACGGCAAATATCACCTGCCAAGAAATCTTAAATTTAGGTTTTAAGTACATATCGGCTTGTATTTCCTCCTGTGGATTTTCGGCTGTCTTTTCCATTTCTCGGTAATCGGTAATTGGTAATTGGTAATTAGTAATTGGTTATTGGTTATTGGAACAGTCAACAGTCAACAGTCAACTAACTTAGATTGCATTACGATCGCCATATTTGAGTAAAAGGGCAATTCCGATACTCACTGCAAAGATTAATACCATACTCAGAGCCGAACCCAGCCCCCAATTTTGAGTCGCCCCCAAAAACTGATTGTAAATCAAACGAGCTGCGGTCATACTCGAAGCTCCACCGAGCAACTCTGGATCGACAAAATCGCCCAAACTGCTAATAAATACTAGCAAAGAACCCGCAGCAATTCCCGGCATCGTCTGAGGTACTGTGACTTTCCAGAAAGTTTCCACTGGATTCGCACCCAAATCCTGAGATGCTTCTAACAACCTGCGGTCTAACTTTTCCAAAGAAGCGTAGAGAATTGTCACGATATAAGGCAAATAACTGTAAGCCATGCCGATTAAAACTGCGGAACTTTGATTAAGCAATTCCAGAGGAGGAATGCCTAGAAGTGCCAGCAGCGAGTTGAGAACCCCTGTAGGACGCAGAATTGTAATCCAAGCATACGATCGCAAAAGCGAAGAAGTCCACAGAGGCAACACAAAGCCTAACAAAGTTAAATTCCGCCACTTTTTCGAGACATTGAGTGCGATCCAGTAAGCCACGGGAAATCCTAGCAGCAAACACAGAATAGTAGTCCCCGTTGCGAAAAAGAGCGATCGACCCATCACCTGCAAATTCAGCGGCTCAAAAACTCGCAGGTAATTGCCGATTCCCGAAGGATTCACCAAATCTCCCGGTTTAATATTCGGCACCAAACTAAGCTGAAAAATCACCAAAGTTGGTATGACTAATAATAAAAGCAGCAACAACGCAGAAGGGCCGAGCAATGCCAGTGGCCCAGCCCACGCAGACCACGGGGAAACAGTTTCAGCCTTCAAAGAAGAATTGGGAGGAATAGGAGGGGGAGTTCTAGTTGAAACAGCCATAGTCAATTTTTTTGAGTTTTTAACCGCTGATGAACGCGGATTAACGCGGATATAATACGGAGAGATTGGGCGATCGGCTGACGGGGGCGGGTTTATGTAAATATTGGCTGAGAATCAGAGATTGTGTGTAAAACCCGCCCTAGGTTTGATGATTAGCCGCTGGTTAATTTAGTCCAATAGCGATCGTACACGTCTATAAATTTTCCTACCGGAGCAACACCTTCGCAATTTTTCAAAGTAGCCTCTGAAGGGAAAAGAATTTCATTTTCGCGGACTTCCGGCGTCAGCAAACTAAAAGCATCTTCCGAAGGAGTTGAGAAACTGAGCCGTTCTACTAAAGAAGCAGCGACATCCGCTTGCAGCATAAAGTTAATCCACTTATAAGCTGCTTCGGGATTGGGAGCACCTTTAGGAATTACTAAAGTGTCAGTCCACAGAGAAGAACCACTTTTTGGCACAACATAGCGCAATTTGTCATTATCTGGGATTACCTCATTAGCATCAGAAGAATAACACATAGCTACCTTCAAATCCCCCGTCAGCATTTGCGGCCGCCAAGCATCAGTGGTAAAAGATGCGATCGCCGGTTTGAGTTCCACCAACTTTTCGTAAGCTTGTTTCACTTGCTCTTGGTTCGTAGAATTGAGAGAATAGCCCAACATCCGCAGCGCAGCACCCATCACTTCTCGAACATCATTTGCCAGCGTCATTCGCCTTGCTAACTCCTGTTTGTGCTGCCACAAATACTCCCAATCTTCAGGAGCTTCTTTGAGTTGTTCGCTGTTGTAAATCAAGCCTGTGGTTCCCCAACTCAAAGGCACGCTGTAGCGGTTTCCTGGGTCATAAACAGGGTTTTGGAACTGTTTTTTGAGTCGATCGAGTCCGCCCAAAATCGAGTGGTCTAATGGGCTCAACAGCCCCAGTTCCGTCATCTGAATCACCATGTAGTCAGACGGGTAAATGATGCTGTAGGCCCGGCCACCGCCAGCTTGAACCCTAGCCAGCATCGCCTCATTGGAGTCAAATACGTCTGCAACCACGCGAATACCCGTTTTTTCGGCAAAGCGATCGAGCAAAGCGTTATCGGTATAGCCTGCCCAAGTATAGATGAAAAGTTGGTCGGCATCACCTTTGACCGGAGGAGCAGATTGTACGTCTGCCAGTCGCCAGCCGCAACTCGAAACAGCCAACCCGGAAATTGTCGCCGCCGAATTTTTTAGGAACTGACGGCGTGTAGAATTAGCCGGGAAAATCCTGGAAATTGGTAAGTTAGTCGGAGGCACAGTTCGATTTTAGATTTTAGATTTTAGATTTTAGATTTGGAGATTGAAGATTGAAGATTGGGGAATTGGGAATTGGGAATTGTCCTATGTTATTTGTTAGGAGAACGAACCACCAACAAATAACAAATGACTAATGGCTAATGACTAATGACTAATACCAACTACCAACTACCAACTGCCAACAGACTAATTCCGATCGGTCAAAGCAAGACAATCAGTAGTTCCCCAATAAGCGTAAATCGGCGTGTGCGGATCTGGGAAAGAACCGCCAGTATTTGGCTGGCGCACAGTAATTTTATCGCCCGAAGCCAACTCAACGACGTAATGAACGTGCGTGCCCATGTACATAGTATTTTTGAGCCGCCCTTCAAAACAGTTGACTGACACTTCCGGCTGGTAGAGATTCAAATATACTTTTTCCGGCCGAACGCTGACCACAACAGAGTCGCCTGTGACACCATTCCACATATCCGACTGCTGAACGATTATTTTCAGATTGGCTGATGTGCGAACTGTGATAGTCGATCGGTCGATCGACTCCACCGTACCAGAAAACAAATTCGTATCCCCAATAAAATCGGCCACAAAAGCCGTCTGCGGGCACTCATAAATTTCTTCAGGAGAGCCAATTTGCTCAATCCTCCCCTCGTGCATCACCGCAATCCGGTCAGACAGACTCATCGCCTCTTCTTGGTCGTGAGTCACCATCACAAAAGTCAAACCCAATTCTTGATGTAAATTCGACAGTTCCAACTGCATCTGCTTCCGCAACTTCAAATCCAGAGCACCCAGGGGCTCGTCCAACAGCAGAACCGCCGGTCGATTTACCAGAGCTCTCGCCAAAGCCACTCGCTGCTGCTGGCCGCCCGACATTTGACCGGGAAACCTGTTGGCGAAAGATTCCATTTTCACCAATGCCAAAACTTCCCGTACCCGTTCTTCAATTTCCGCTTTCCCCAGCTTTTTTATCCGCAATCCAAAAGCGATATTGTCCCAGACATTCATGTGTCCGAACAAAGCATAGCTTTGAAACACAGTATTTACCGGACGGCGGTAAGCTGGAGTGTTGGTCATCGACTGGCCGCGAATCATCAATTCGCCCGCCGAGGGAGTCTCGAACCCAGCGATTAAGCGCAGCGTCGTAGTCTTGCCGCAGCCACTGGGCCCGAGGATGCTAAAAAATTCTCCTTGGCGGATGTTGAGGTCAACTCCACGGACTGCGGTTTCGCCGTTAAATACCTTAAAGACCTTGCGGAGTTCAACGTCAAGCGCTGTATCCGTTGCTGTCGTACCTTGGTTGAGTGCTGTCTGAAACATATTCGCCCTTTCCTGGGGGTAATGCACGCCACTTAAATACAGTTTAAGTTTAGACTTTTCTGTATTTTAGGTGAGGAATGTTGGATGTAACAGGTTTTGGGATTTGTTCTTTAAATTCTATCCCAGAGCGCACCATTGTCAGCAACAGGCAAGATGCCTGTTCCACAAAGAGTAAATTTTCTTGTGGAACAGGCATCTTGCCTGTTCATAAAAGGCTTATTGAGAATGGTGCAACATCTCAGAGCGACTGGCCATCTATTTATTCTCAGGACTTGGCGTGGGAGAGGGTTTTTGCGGTTTCTCTGTTTTGGGTGCTTCTGCTTTTTTCCACTCTGACAAAGGTCGCTGGACGGCATTTTTAAAGTCAAAAGGCACTAGCAGCACGGGCAAATTTTGGGCGGAATTTTGAGGGGGCGCTTCCGGCGGATTGGCTTGAGCGTACAAGAAGCGGCCGCTAAAGTCTGTTTTGCCTAAAACTAGGCGGTGAGTTTCCTGGTTGTCCAGCTTTACTGTGACTGTAGCTTGGGGTTGGTCGAGACCGAATTCGGGCAGTTGAGCTGCAGTAGTATTAATCGTGCGATCGCTCTTTCCTGTTGCCAGCCTGTCTAGCAAAAAATCCACCGATGCCTGACTTGCGTGTGCTTGCACTGGCAATTTCATTTCCCAGCTAGACTTGCCTCCTTTTGTAGCATAAACTCGCTCAAAAGTCAATATTTTTTCGGGAGTTTTGACTGTAAAGAATTGTATGCGATCGGAGTTAAAAGCAAAAATTTTCTGTTTTTCTTCCTTAGCGGCTTCCTCTTTCGGAGACACTTGCATCTCGAACAAAGCAACCAACCCAGTCATGCTCAACGCGACGGCTATCAATACTAATGTATTTTTCTGCAACTTCATAATAACTGAGAATTGGGCATTGGGAATTGGGCATTGGGAATTGGGCATTGGGAATTGGGGAGTTTGTTATTAATAACAACTGACAACTGTCAACTGACAACTGTCAACTGACAACTGTCAACTGTCAACTGTCAACTGACAACTGTCAACTAAATTATCTTCTCTTCCACCAGATAGCGCCGCCAATTCCCAGTCCGAGTAAAGGCCACATTAGCCAAGCTAACACCAACAATCCTACTTGGATGGTCGTCATGTTAATACGGCGGTTGGTAGCTTTTTTCGGACTGATAGAAAAGCTTTGCTGGTCTGGTTTACTCAACCAACTGACTGAATTGAGAAACACGTCGCTATTGAGTTGTTGGTCAAACCAACCGTTAGTCACAAATTGAGATGTGCCAATTACTACCATTCGCGATGTTTTTCTAGGAGTTGAAGGCGCAGAAGGAGTTGCCGTTGGGCTGGGAGATGCTGTGGGAGAGGTTGTGGGTGTTGGCGAACTTTCTGGAGATGCTGTGGGAGATGCTGTGGGAGATGCTGTGGGTGTTGGCGAAGTCGTGGGTAATGCTGGCGGCGTAGCTTCTTGCGAGAGAATCACCGAATAGCTGATTGGGGAAGCTGTTGGTGAAGTTGTCGGCGATGGTGATGTTGTAGGTGATGGTGAAGTTGTCGGCGATGGTGAAGTTGTCGGCGATGGTGATGTTGTAGGTGATGGTGATGTTGTCGGCGATGGCGAATCTGTCGGCGATGGCGAAGTTGTTGGTGATGGCGAAGTTGTCGGCGACGGTGAATCTGTCGGGGATGGCGAAGTTGTCGGCGACGGTGAATCTGTCGGAGATGGCGAAGTTGTCGGCGATGGTGAATCTATCGGCGATGGGGAAGTTGTCGGCGATGCTTGGGGTGAAGGCGAGGGCGAAGTTGGTGTTGGTGAAGGGGAGGGCTTTAAGGGAGTGCTGTCAGTGGACGATCGAACTAAAGCTACACCTAATAATAGCGGGCCTTGTCGATCGGTCTTTTGATCAAACTCCAATTTCTTAGTCGTCAAATCGCTTTCCGCCCAACTTTCCTGACTCGTCCAAATCAGCGGTTTTGCCTCTATCCCTTCTACTGGCGAGTTTTCCAAAGCACGCGCAAATGGATAAAATGAAATACCGTTGCCAAAACTTTGAGTAATCGGATGTTCGCCGTAGCGCCTGACTGTGGGAACCGTAGGGCCCAGGCCAAATCTTTGACCAGTTCCTGAAGCATCGATGGCCAAACGGGTGTCTAGTTTGACGCCCCATTCTTGCAGCAATTTGTCTAATCCCGTATCAATTGCCGGGTCTACCATTAACAATAAACTGCCGCCGCGATCGAGATAAGCTCTTAGTGCTTTAATTTCTGTATCGGAAAACGGTTTGTCCGGCCCGGGAACGATTAAAGCATCTGCATCTTCTGGCACCTCTTTGCGTTCGGTCAAATTCAGCGTTTGGGCGTTGTAGTATTTATCTTTCAAAGCTTTTTCAGCTTGCTGAATTCCGCCTTGACCTTCCTGTAGCGGGCGGGCTCCTTTGCCTTGCAAAAAGTAAACTGTAGCAACGCGAGTGCTCAGGATTTCTTCTAAGCCATTGGTAAGTTTTATCTCTGAAAGACCTTGATTTGGGTCGCTACCAAAAGCAGTGCCGCCTTTTTGCAGAACTTGTTTTTTGTCCCCGGATTGCAGATAAACTTCTCCGATGCTGGTAATGCTAAATTCCCGCGCTTTTCCCGGTTGCGTCTGCGGGTCAACAAACTCGAATTGGAACTTTTCGCCTCCCTCGCGTTTGTAGCTTTGCAGCAATTCTTTAATTTGGGGGTTTTGGATGGGGTCAAATACCCAAACTTTGACTGTTTGTTGCAGGTTTCGCAGTATTTGTTGAGTCTGCGGGGCAAGGGTAAATTGTTGGCTTTCGGTTAAGTCGATGCGGACGGGATAGCGAACGGCTATGAAGTTAATTACTCCGAGAATCACAAAGACGGCCAGGGTAGCAATCAGGGCGTTGGTGCTGGCTTGAGTGGAACGCTGCCCCCAAAAGCTTTGTTCGTAACTCAAATATAGCAGCCAAAGGGCGATCGTCACTGCTCCAGCAATAACTAAACCGACTGTCAGGGGGTCCCATACTCCAGATACAAGTGCTGCTGTTACCCCCGCTGCGATGAGGAGGGGGCCCAGCAAAAAAACGTATTTCCAATTTGTTTTGCTAATTTTCATAACGTAAATAATTGAGGGGAAAATTTCCGGGTCGAGGATGTTATTCTATATTGCATTAGTCTGCAACCATGCTGTTAAATCTGACGGCTTGTTGAAATCCAGCACGGCATCTCCTAGTTCTTCTAATTCCTGTATACCTAATTGACGGATGCTATTTTCAGTTTCCGGTTGTATTGTGCCTAAACGCTTCACTAGCTGACGCAATATTAACGATAGTTGAGCAGTTTTTGTCACCTGTTCTCTGGCTACATCTATGGCAATCTGCTGGTCTTGAATCCACAGTTCTTGCTTCTGCAATTCATTTAATTCTTCCTGAGTGAAGTTTTCCTCGCTGGCAATTCTAAAAGCTTTCTGAATTTCGGGAACTGCACTGAGTGTTTCTGGTACTGTCTCCAGAGTGCTGGCTTTTTCGAGAAAGTAAATCCATTGCTCTGCGGTTGTTTCTAATTCTGCTAATTCCTTGCTAAATTTTGGCAGTTCGATAAATACTAATTCTATTGCAGTATCTGGACACTCAAACTGTTGCTCTTTTTCTTGAAAAACAAACCGCGACAAAAATTCTGGTTGATTTTCAAACATTTCAAAGTCGGCAATTTTCAAGGAAATTACTGTTTTTAGTCTTTCGTAGCGTTCTTTTCCTGTTAATTGCTGGCTGTAGCTTTTGGCAGCGTTGTACAAAACTCTGTTCCCAAAGGAAGGCACGTTGATCAGTTGAATTTCAACTAGGGCGATTCTCCCACCGTTAATTGTGGCTTTGACATCTAGGTGTGTGTCTTGGGTTGCGAGAGTTTGAGGTTCTGGTTGGGAGTCGATTATTTCTAAGTCTTCGATGACCGGCTGTGCTTCATAAAGGATGGCGTTTAAAAAATTAATCAGGATGTCTTTGCTGTCGCTGGAACCGAATATTTTTTTGAACGCAAAGTCGATTTTGGGATTGATAAATCTCATTGTTTGAGGTATTTTGTAGAATGATTAACTGGGAAAAAACAACCTTCCCTTTGCTCTTTACTTCTCTTTATTTTGGCAAAAATAACCTTCTCTGTCTCTGCCTTACCTAATGTTTTTAAGAACGCTGATATCGCAAGGCATCAATGGATTGGGCGGTCATAAATACTCCTAAAATGATGTAACTGGCAAACATAATTAAACTGCTGGTATCGAAAACTCCCTTGACAAGATTGGTGTAATTCGTTAAGAGCGACAAATGCCCTAGTGCTGTGCCGAAGGGGCCACCGATACTGACGGCGACTGCATCGATCACCCAGAGAAATAATACTAGAGTGAAGGTGAGGATGGCGGATAAAATTGTGCTGTCGGTGAGGGAGGAAATAAACATTCCGAGCGACAATACTCCTGCCGCTAGTAATATTAAGCCGCCGTGCCCTAGCAGAAGAACTCCGGGGGGTACGGGCGGGGTTGAGGAACTGAGGGCGATCGCCTCGCAGAACAGCAGGGGCAGCAACATTGTGGTATAAAATGTTAAAACTCCGAGGAGTTTGCCGGTAGCAACTGCCCAGTTTGTTAAGGGCGATGTGGCTAATAGTTCTAAGGTTCCGCGTTTGCGTTCTTCTGCGTAAAGTCCCATTGAGAGTGCGGGTAGTACGAACAGTGAAAGGGAACCCATGATTCGCAGAAATAGTTGCAGGAATTCGTAAGCTACGTCGATGGGAGGTTCGGTAATTCCCATTTGGTCTCGCTGGCCGATTTGGGGAATTAACCCGTCGGGGGCGAGGAGGATGGCTATTAAAAAGTAGCCGGTGATTAGCCAAAAGACTGCTGCGATGGCATAGGCTAATGGCGATGCAAAATAACTTTGTAGTTCTTTGCGGTAAATTGCGACAATATTACTAATCATTACTAACATTTAGGAATTGGGAATGGGTAATTGGGTCTTGGTAATCGGTTCATTCTGAGTCGCCTGCAGGTGGTTTTTCGCTGCCGTCACTATCCTGTTTTTTTCTTTCTATTTGTCGCTTTTTGGTAACAGGTGGCTGTTCTGGTTGAGAATCGCTACTCGGTTGTGGCTTTTTTTTAAGTGGCCGATTTTTTACAACTGGTTGGGATTCTGGTTGAGAAGGTTGGCTCGACTTTGGTGCATCTACAACTGGTTGGGATTCTGGTTGAGAAGGTTGGCTCGACTTTGGTGCATCTACAATCGGTTCGGGTTCTGGCTGAGAAGGTTGGCTCGACTTTTGTGCATCTACAATCGGTTCGGGTTCTGGCTGAGAAGGTTCGATCGACTTTGGTGCATCTAAAATCGGTTCGGGTTCTGGTTGAGAAAGTTCGATCGACTTTGGTGCATCTAAAATCGGTTCGGGTTCTGGTTGAGAAAGTTCGATCGACTCTACCATTTGAACAATCAGCAGATTTTCGACAATCGGTTCTAGTTGAGGATGTTCGATCGACTCTACGGTTTCTGAAACTTGCAGATTTTGGACAATCGGTTCGGCTTGAGAATGCTCGATCGACTCTACTGTTTCAACAATGAGCAAATTTTCGACAACAGGTTCTGGTTGAGAATAGTCGATCGACTCTTGTGTTTCAACAATGAGCAAATTTTCGACAACAGGTTCTGGTTGAGAAGGTTGGCTCGACTCTACTGTTTCGACAATGAGTAGATTTTCGACAACCGATTCTGGTTGAGGATTCTCGATCAACTCTTGTTTTTCTACAATTTCCAGAAAATCTGCCACTGGTTGCATTTCAGGTTCTAAATCGCTTATTTCCTCTGATGTTTCTGCAACTGGTTGGGATTCTGGTTGAGAATGCTCGATCGACTCTACTGTTTCTACAACTTGCAAATTTTCGACTATCTGTTCTGGTTGAGGATGCTCGATCGACTCTACTGTTTCTACAACTTGCAAATTTTCGACTATCTGTTCTGGTTGAGAAT
>NZ_JAUBOS010000011.1:97244-97763 GCF_036700365.1 Microcoleus sp. w2-18bC1 | reverse complement strand
GTTGAGAATGCTCGATCGACTCTACTGTTTCTACAACTGGTTCAGATTCTGGTTGAGGATGCTCGATCGACTCTACTTTTTCTACAACTGGTTCAGATTCTGGTTGAGGATGCTCGATCGACTCTACTGTTTCTGAAACTTCGAGATTTTCGACAATCTGTTCTGATTGAGGATGTTCTCTCAACTCTACGGTTTCTGAAACTTCTAGATTTTGGACAATCGGTTCTGATTGAGGATGTTCTCTCAACTCTACGGTTTCTGAAACTTCTAGATTTTGGACAATCGGTTCTGGTGGAGAAGGTTCGATCGGGAGTATCTCACTTTTGTAAAAAATGTTTTTTACAAAAGTGAGCATCCTGCTTGCTTGTTTAGATATCTGTAGCGAGTAAGATGATCTGGTTCCTGTGACACCCAAACTGAGATGCTTCCCTGTTATCGGCTGTACGGTTTCTGGAACTGGTTCTGATTCTGGTTGAGGATGTTCTCTCAACTCTACGGTTTCTGGAACTGGTTCTGATT
>NZ_JAUBOS010000011.1:0-97234 GCF_036700365.1 Microcoleus sp. w2-18bC1 | reverse complement strand
TACGGTTTCTGGAACTGGTTCTGATTCTGGTTGAGGATGTTCTCTCAACTCTACGGTTTCTGGAACTGGTTCTGATTCTGGTTGAGGATGTTCTCTCAACTCTACGGTTTCTGGAACTGGTTCTGATTCTGGTTGAGAATCATAAAGCAACTCTTCAGTTTCTGGAACTGGTTCCGATGCTGAATGAGAATCATAGAGAGACTCTTGCCTATCTGAAACTTGGAGATTTTCGACAATCGGTTGCGATTCGGATTGATGAGAATCCGCGATCGAGTCTTGAATTTCTGCCGCTTCTTGCAGATTTCGATCGACCTCCGGTTCGCTATGAACCAGATTTTCTTCCGGTTTCTTTTCAGCCGCTGTCAGCCTTAAAAACACATCTTCCAGAGTAGCGCGAGAGCGGCGCATTTCGCACAGTCCAAATCCAGAGGCGACGATAGCTGTAGCAATTTCTCGTCCGGGTTCTCTTTCCGGTTCGCACAATGCCCGCAGGCGGTAGCGACCGACTAAAAATTGATTGCTTGGAATCAATTCCACCGATCGAACTCCCCGCAAATTTTCCAAAGAAGGCAACAGCAGACTGTTTACCAAATCTGCCTCGCCTTCGACTTCGAGTTCGTAGCCCTCTCCCACCGCCAACTCTCCCATCAAATTTTCGGGACTACCCGCAGCGACGATTTTTCCGCGATTGATGATGGTGACGCGGTTACAAGTCATGCTGACTTCCGGCAGAATGTGCGTGGAAAGGATGATTGTGTGCTGGCCGCCAAGACTTTTGATTAAATTGCGGACTTCGATGATTTGTCGGGGGTCGAGGCCGACAGTTGGTTCGTCTAGGATAATCACTGGGGGGTCGTGGACGATCGCCTGCGCGATACCGACACGCTGACGAAATCCTTTAGAAAGCTTGCGGATTAAAACTTTCCGTTTATCAACCAGCCCGCAGCGTTCGATCGCGGAGGTAACTCGTCGCGCGCGATCGCCCGCAGGTACTTGCTTGATCCGGGCGACAAAAAACAGAAACCCTTCCACAGTCATTTCTGGATAAAGTGGCGGGTTTTCCGGCAGATAGCCGATGCGCTGTCTGACGGCCATCGAGTCTTCGTGAACATCCATGCCGGCGATGCGGGCCGTACCGCTGGATGCCGGCAAATATCCCGACAAAATCCGCATGGTTGTGGTTTTGCCAGCGCCGTTTGGTCCCAAAAAACCGAGAATTTCTCCTGATTCGACCGAAAAAGACACGTCCGCGATCGCTGCGGTCGAACCGTAAGTTTTGCTTAAGTGTTCTACTTCAATCATTTGTCAGAAGTCACGCGATTTTAGGTTTTAGATTTTAGATTTACTTTGCCAACCACAGGCGGGACGCCTGTTCCACGAAGGGGAGAGTCCCGCCCGATCGGCGGGTCGATCGAAATTTATGGCGAAATTTTTAATTTGATTTTGTCTTCCAGTGTAGTCTGGCAAGAACCAAATCTATCATAAGGGTCGATCGGACTTTGAAGCAAAATGGTAGGTAGTAGGATGCCAAGCGCGGAAATGAGTAGCCGATGTACATCGAATCGCTACCAACTGACGCACCCTACCAGTAGAGTCCGTGCCTAATCGAACCCTCAACTAGCTGCCTTCGATGTTGTTAGGCGCTGTTTCTAGGTTGATATCGGCATTAAAAACAATCACAAATTGAGCCTTGGGGATTAACTGCCGGACGATCCGCAGATAGCCGTCAGCATCGGAATGCCTGAAAAAGTGGGCCACAGTGATTCGCTGCATATTGGGAAGCAGGCGAACAACCAACCACCTGTTAAGGCGCTGTTTGTAGGGCATAATTAAGTTTGTCTCCATTCAGTGTTGGAGCCAAAGCCAGTTCAATGCTTGTCTAGGGCGCGGACTGGCTTTTGACCTTTGTTAGACTTTGTGTCTATCTCTAGGTTATGGCACGAACTACATATAGTCAACTGAATAAAGAGAATAAACTGAACTAAGTACGGGATAGATAATGACGCTGGGGCAAAAGCTAAGAGAAAGACGTGAAAGTCTAGGTTTGACTCGAATACAAGTGGCAAGAGCGTGTAATGTGGTGGAATCCACAGTCATCAACTGGGAAACTGACAGACACGTCCCCAAGCTATACCCAGCACAGATGAAAGCCCTGTGCGACTTATTGAAATTCTCGATCGAAGATTTAGTCGTGTAGCTTGGGGAGTTAAGATAAATTGAGCAATCGCTTGCTATGCTACATCGATTAATGCTGCTGAAATTGATCCAACAACAAAGTAAATTTTTATTGGATTATGCCAAAAGCTACATTAGTCAGTAAGTAAATTGAAAAATTTAAATTATGGCTCCGACTCAGCCTCAACGCCAAACTATTTTACTCAAAGCCTCTAAACTATATTTCAGCAGAAAAACAGTTAGATTAGGAAATGCTGTCTATCTCGTTCGTAATATTACTGGCTTTAGAGTTACTAAAGCTGACAGCATTTCCATAATAAAAAATAAGAATGTAGTACCATTTGAATTTATAATTTTTATGTGTGTAGCGGGATTATTTTTTGTTTTTAGAGAATTCAATCCAACATGGGTAATCGGAATAGTCATACTAATAATACTGTCTTTAATTTATAATGCAACCAGACCACCAACTTATGAAACACTTACAATTGAATATGTGATTGAAGTATCTTTTATTTCAGGAGACAAAGTAAACATTTTACTCATGAATCATAAAAAAATCGCCAGCGATAATAAATTCCTGGAAGATGTAGTTGCAACATTATATCAAGCTTTAGATAGTAATGACGAAGACATTTACGTAGTTAACATCGAAGATAAATCTATCAATAGATATATAAATATTGACCAAAGTAGCGCCTCAATTGGTGTTGCCTTTTCAGATAACACGATTGCTGGGCAAATAGCTGCTACTATAAATAATAGACAACAATAGTTAGTGATTACTACGGAGATATTATGTCAGAATTCAAAATCGATCAAAGTCAAGCATCAATAGGTGTTTCATTCAGCAAGAACATTAAGTCTGAGCAAATAGGTGGTACTATTAACAATTACTCACCTGAACAAAAGCAAAATTTAGCTGAAGCAGCAGCAGAAATTCAGAAACTTTTAGAACAACTAGCGCAAAATAACCCAACGGAGACTTTCCGCCAACAAGCAGATGTAGTAGAAGAAGCTATTCAAATAATAGAAAGTAACCCTACTTTAAAACAGCGAGTAGTTAGCTCAATTCAAGCAATGGGTATAGAGGCGTTAAAGGAAGCGATTAACCATCCATTAGCCAATATTCTTTGTGCAGGAATAGAAGGTTTTAGAGAACCAAATTGATTGCTTCTCTCCAAAGACTGATCGCTCCTGCATTCCGATATGTAAGGGCGATCACCCTCTCAACTCCTTTTCCAAATCTTGATTTCCCCCAACCAACCAGCACTAACAATAGTCTTACCATCTGCACTAATCGCCACAGCGCTAACGTAGCCAGCATGACCGCTCAAATTACCTCTCAATTCGCCCGATCGCACATCCCAAAGTCTCACACTCTTATCCCAACTCCCAGTAACCAGCGTAGTGCCATCCCGACTGAAAGCCACCGACCAAACTCCGTCAGTATGCCCGCTTAAACGCCGAATTAACTGCCCGTTTGTGGCATTCCACAAACCGATTGTACCGTTGCTATTTCCCGCAGCTAAACTCTTGCCGTCGGGAGTAAAAGCTAGCGACAAAACAGCCAAGTTTTTGCCGCTAATGGTGCGAATTGCTTGACCTGTAACTAAATTCCACAACCTAATTGAACCGTCTTTGCTGCCGCTAGCTAAAGTTTTGTTGTCGGGACTAATTGCAACAGCATTCACCAAGCCAGAATGCCCGGTCAAAGTCCGCAGCAATTCCCCCGTTTTCGGGTTCCAAATCTTAATCGTTTTGTCCCAACTACCGCTGGCTACAAATTGACCATCAGGACTAACGGCAACGCTCGAAACTGCATTGGAATGCCCGCTCAAAGTGCGTACAACCGCGCCAGTTTCTAAATTCCAAATTTTCACAGTTTTGTCGTCGCTGCCACTAGCTAACACCTTGGAGTCCGCACTCGCGGCCAGTGCGTTTACGGCTTCCGTGTGCCCTTGCAGGGTAGTTTTTAATTGCCCGCTGGGAAAATTCCAAACAGAGATAGTGCCGTTGCTATTTCCTGTAGTAAAATAAGCTGAAGCTAGGGCAAGGGAACTGACAACTTCCGAAGGCCCTTTGAGGGTATTTGTGGCAGCAAAGGCGATCGCAATTGCGGGCGTGCGGGGCGCATTATTCGCCGGAGTTTTCGGGTTCCCGGCCGTAGGAGATTGGGGAACTACTGGCAGGGAAATAGTCGATCGCCATTTCATGAAAGTATTAATTTCTATTCCCGCCGCCACGATTTTATCGGAATTTTCCTCTAACCTAACAATGCCGTTAATTGCGACAACTCGCCCCGCGTCATCGAGTACCGGCCCGCCACTCATGCCGGCTCTCACTAAGTTATTGTATACCAAAGTATAACCGTTCCAGGGAGTTTGGCGGCCGGTAAGCTGACCTTCCGTAGCGATGAAAATCGGCTGTCTCAGAGAACCGCCGGATCTCGGCCAGCCGGCCACATAAGCCTTGTTTCCCTTAGTTGCTGCGGAATTAGCTAATTGAGCCAGGGGGTAGCTTTGAGTGCTGCTGAAAGGTACGATCGCCAAATCCGCACCGGGCATTCGCCGCACGAGGCTGTATGATACAGAGTGAGCTTGGCCGTCAGGAGTTACAACCTCGTAATCGCCGGCTTTATCGACAACGTGCCAGTTTGTGAGAATATAGTATGTGCTGCCTTGTTTCTCTAAAATTACTCCCGAACCGCCTTTTGGCCCCTGGATGCGAACAGTAATTTGTTGGGCAACGGTTTTAACTTTGTCGGCGGTTAATGCGAGGGCGATTTGAGGTGATGTCAGTGGAATAAGGGCGATCGAACTTAGGGCGATCGTAGCACTCAAAATAGCCGGAATTGTTCTGCTGTAATTCATTATTGTGTCAATTTAACATACCCACATATCAACTGACGGATAACTTTTCCGGTTTGTGGCATATTGACGGTTGAGAACGCCAAAATGCCTGCGCGACGATCGAACTTTCGACATTTGCACAAGCCTAAAAATATTTGACACAGCCCTCTGGCTAGCAGAAAAATTTAGAATCGGGAACCGCACCTAGCCTCAACAATAGCCACTGGCTGATCTCTATTCTTTTCTCGGCAAATCAGAATTTGAGCCAAACGCTGCTCGGAATAATACCCATTAGCCATCCAGCCGAGGGGTGCGCCTGCGATCGCGCCAACTGCTAAACCAGTGATGAGGCTCCAAATAAGATGCTTTCTGGCGATCGGGTTTTGTTGCATAAAAATTTATCCTAAAGACTTATCCCTTACTAGAGGTACCATAAATAAAATTTACTGTCTTCCTCCTATTTACTTATTTCCTAAGTAGTAACCCACCCTCAGTAGGGTGGGAAATGTGCAGATTCTTCATCACTAAGTAGGGTGCGAATTACGCACCTTACTTAGTATATAGGCTGCCCAATTCTATGCCAAATCAAACAGCAAAAATTCAGCATCAGCCGTAGCTTCAATCGCCAATTCAGCCTCCCCGCTAACCGCCGCAGCGTCGCCATTTTTCAAGGTCAAACCGTTGAGCAAAACCGAGCCGCGAGCAACTTGCACCCAAGCATGGCGATTCGGCTGCAAAGCATGAGAAACCCGCGAATCTTTATCCAAAACAGCCGCATACAAATCCACATCTTGATGCACTTTCACCGCACCATCTCTCGCATCACGTGCCGCCACTAAGCGCAGTTTTCCGTGCCTTTCTGCTAGGGAAAAATCCCGTTGCTCGTAACTCGGCTGCAAGCCTTTTGTATCGGGCAACAGCCAGATTTGCAGCAAATGAACTGGGTCTATTTGCGAGTTATTGAACTCGCTGTGCTGGATGCCCGTACCTGCCGTCATCCGCTGTACTTCACCGGGTTTAATCACTGCACCAGTACCCAAACTGTCCTTGTGTTCTAATGCTCCTTCTAATACATAAGTAATGATTTCCATGTCACTGTGGCCGTGAGTTCCGAAACCTTTGCCGGGGCTAACGACATCCTCATTTATTACCCGCAAAGAGCGAAAATTCATATAATTTGGATCGTAATAGCCGGCAAAAGAAAATGTATGGTAACTGTCCAGCCAACCATGATTAGCGTGTCCTCTTGCTTCACTTTTTCTAACGGTAATCATTTGCTGAATCCTCAGTGAAATTTATCGGGTGTTTCTTTGATGTTTTTATTTTAAGCCGAGTCAAGCTATTATGGATAGTACGCACTTAAAAGTGCGGTACTTACCAAAAAGATACTATGCAAGTCCAAGAAGCAAAGGTCGATCGAGCAAATTGCCCTGTAGAACGCACTCTAGAGGTGATTGGCGGGCGCTGGAAAGTCTTGATTCTGCGGGAGTTGTTTCAAGGAGTGAAGCGTTTTAACGAGCTGCAACGAGCCGTCAACGGCATTACTCAGAAGATGCTGACGCAGCAACTGCGGGAAATGGAATCAGACGCAATTGTTCACCGGGAAATTTACCTGCAAGTGCCGCCAAAAGTTGAATATTCGCTAACGCCTTTGGGCGAAAGTCTCAAACCGATTATTAATGCCATGCACGAATGGGGAATTCAGCATATTAGCGAAGATGGAAAATGAGCGGTTTCTAGATGGTTTTTTCCGTCTTCCGACAGATTTCAAACTTTCAACCTAGTTCAACAATAATAATATGAACAACATAGAGCGTCTCGCCACCCTCAACCGCATCCGCAAACTCAGCCGCCTGATGGATACCGCCATTGGCATCCCCGGCACTAAATTTCGCATTGGTTTAGACCCCATTATCGGTTTAGTTCCGGGTGCTGGGGATATCGTAGATACCGCGTTTTCCGCCTACCTAATTTATTTAGCAACTCGATTCAACATTCCCCAAAAAACTCTAGGGAAAATGGTTTACAACATCGGTCTAGAAGCCGTGGTGGGTTCAGTACCGTTAGTCGGAGATATCTTCGATGCTTTTTATAAATCAAACATGAGAAATCTCGCGCTTTTAGAAGCACATCTCGAAGAAGTTGAACCCGAACTAGCCGCAGTTGCCGAACCTGTTCCTCAATCTATTAAATTGTAGGTACGGGTTTCACAAACAATAATTGTAAATAACCAGCAATCTCTCAAACCCTTCCCCATCAAACGAAAAATTCCCGCGCCTATTTTTCGCATTTAAAATGTAGGGGCGGGTTCACAAACAATAATTGTAAATAACACACAATCTCTCAAACCCGCCCCCACCCAACGAGAAATCCCCGCGCCTATTTTTTGCATTTAATATATAAATCAAGGTTGATATGGATTATTTGTTAGGTGGGGGCGGGTTTCTTAGATTGTTCCTAGCTGGCCAGTATTATTTGTAAAACCCGCCCCTACATTTTAATCATTGATGTCGTTTAACCGCTTCCACGAAAGCAATAACATCCGCTTCCAAAGTATTAAAAGCCGTTACCAGTCTAACAGTACATTCATCCCACCGATAAAACAGAAAGCCCTCAGATAAAACCGCTGTAATTACCGATTCGGGAAGTTGAATAAAAATCTCGTTGGCTTCAACTCGATGGCAAAAATTCGCTCCCTCAACTCCCGCCAAACCTGCGGCTAATTTGGCTGCCATATTATTTGCATGAGCCGCATTCTTCAGCCACAAGTCATCAGTTATATACGCTTCCAACTGCGCCGACAAAAACCGCATTTTCGAGAAAAGATGCCCGCTGCGCTTGCGGTAAAAAGGGAAAGTCTTTGCTAATTCTTGATTAAAAAAAACCACAGCTTCCGCAGCCATCGCGCCATTTTTGGTCGCTCCAAACGATAGAATATCCACACCAGCCCGCCAAGTGACATCCGCCGGAGAACAGCCAAGACTAGCGACAGCATTGGCAAAGCGAGCTCCATCCATGTGTAGGTGCAAATTGTGAGCGCGAACCACTTCCGAAATGTGGGAAATTTCTGCTGGATTGTAGACTGTGCCGGCTTCCGTTGCTTGAGTGATGCTGACGGCTGCGGGCTGTACGTGGTGGACGACACCTGCACCAGCGCGATCGAGTATTTTTCCTAAAGTCTCTGCCTCGATTTTACCATGATTTCCTGTTAGTGTCACTAACTTTGCACCGCCTGTAAAAAACTCCGGTGCGCTGCATTCATCTACATTAATATGAGATGCTGCGTGACAGTAAACAGCCCCGTAAGGAGGAGTCATAACCGCAAGAGCCAGAGCATTAGCAGCCGAACCGGTTGCTACAGGAAAAACACTCACCGATGTCTCGAACAAATCCGAAAATTTAACTTGCAAACGCTGTGTATATTCATCATCTCCGTAAGACATCACAGCACCGGAATTAGCCGCTACAATCGCCGCCATAATCTCCGGCGAAACCCCGGTTGCATTGTCGCTACAAAAATTCATTAGAATAATTGGTAAATAGAATCTATAATATAACTCAATCCTCAGCAGTCAACACTCAAGCATTAAACCAAGAGGCAGAATTATGGCAGAATACCGCCAAATAGAATACCGCATCGGCAAAGACGGCAAAATTACCGAAACCGTCCTCAACGCCACCGGTTCGAGTTGCACCGAAACCACCGCCGGCATTGAAAAAGCTCTCGGAAAAGTAGAATCTCAAGACTTGCTGCCAGAATACTACCAAGGCGAAGAAAACTTGATCGTTGAACAAACGCAGACTTTAAAACAAGTTTAGAAGAGTTAAAGATGTTTGATATCCTCGGTGCAACAGTTGATGTAACAACAGTGCCTGCCTTCAGCTTCGCGCTAGCTATCGGGGGCATTTTTCTAATTTTAGTCTACCTTTATGCTGCATCTGAGGCGGGAGATGCGATCGAGTTTAAGTACGATAAAATTCTGCGGGAACGCATGAATCAGCTAGACATTCTCGATTGGCAAGATTTAGGCGAAAAAGCAGGCTTAAGTCGCTTTGGGGTGCGCTTAGTGCGGCAGGGAGACGTGGGAAAACTCACGCTAGACCAACTGAGACGGCTGGCAACAGTGCTGAATTTGAATTTTCAAGAGTTCGATCGCACTTTGAGCGCACTGCCAATGTCGGCTACAATCACAACTAATCCCAGCGAAATTGAAGAATTGAGGCAGCAGTGTTTCCGGTTGCGAGCAGAATTGCAGCAGCAAAAAGCTCAACTAACTGCCGATTTCCGCCGCGCTACCTTTGAACAGTTGCAAACTTTGTTAACCAACTATCCCGCCGCCCGCAAAATGGCAGAAGCCAAGCCGGATATGCCCGCCAAAAATCTCTCAGCTTTGTTTACTCCCTTAGAAAACCTGTTATCAAGCTGGGATTTTGAAATAATTGGTTCTGCGTGGGAACAAACTGCTTACAATCCGCAGTTGCACCAGCCGGATGTTGAGGATATAACCGAAGGAGAATTAGTTTATATTCGGTTTGTCGGCTATCGAGAGGGAGAGCGAATTCTTACTCCTGCTAAAGTTAGTCGCACCCTTCCAGCGGGAATGAAAAATAAAATCTAAAATCTAAAATCACTATGACTACACTTGCCAATGAAAAATAAAATCTCAAATCTAAAATCTAAAATCTAAAATCTAAAATCACCATGACTACAGTTGCCATTGACTTCGGTACCAGCAACACGGTTGTCTGCATTCTTAACCCGGATACGCAAACACCAGAAACTTTGAGATTGGGCGAGATGTCCCGCATTTTTAAAACGAATAATTCGGGCGGAGATGTTAGAGAAATCTCTGTAGTGCCGACTTTAGTATTTGTGAAAAATGCCGAAGAGTTGGTGCTGGGAGAAAAAGTGCGATCGCAGCGTTTGGGGCAATCCCAACCAGACCGTTTTTTCAAAGCTTTTAAACGCAATTTAGCCGCTGACTTTCAGCCCCCACCCCGTAATATCGACGGCGAAACCTACACATCCGAATCAGTAGCCGAACAGTTTATCACAAGTATTTGGAAACAATTATATTTACAAAATATACAGGCAGAAAAAGTAATCTTTACAGTACCAGTCGGAGCATTTGAGCGATATCTAGATTGGTTTCGCGACTTAGGAGAAAGTTTGGGAGTTGCGGAAGTTCAGGTAATAGATGAATCCACAGCCGCCGCCCTGGGATATGCAGTACAACGCCCCGGTTCTCTAGTTTTAGTAGTTGATTTTGGCGGCGGAACTTTAGATTTAAGTTTAGTTCGCACTGCTCTAACCCCCCCCTTACCCCCCCTTAGTAAGGGGGGGAGAAATCTCGCTTCCCCCCTTAGCCAGGGGGAGAGAAATCTCGCTTCCCCCCTTAGCAACGCGGGGACAAATCTCGCTTCCCCCCTTAGCAACGCGGGGAGAAATCTCGCTTCCCCCCTTAGCCAGGGGGAGAGAAATCTCGCTTCCCCCCTTAGCAACGCGGGGACAAATCTCGCTTCCCCCCTTAGCAACGCGGGGACAAATCTTGCTCCCCCCCTTACCAAGGGGGGGCTGGGGGGGGTACGTGCCGAAGTGTTGGCAAAATCCGATGCTTATGTCGGCGGCGAAGATATTGACATCTGGATTGTCGAAGATTATTTGCGGCAAATTGGTTCGTCACGCGCAGAAGTCGGCCCAGTGGGCTGGCAAAACTTATTAGAAATAGCGGAAAAATTAAAAATTCAACTTTCTCAAGTTAATGAGGCGAAGGAAAGCTGGTTTGACGATGAAAATTTTATGTCTTACGACTTGCAACTAAACCGAGACAAGCTTGAGGAAATTCTGGAATCTAGGCAGTTGTTAGAACAGTTGCGGGAAAGTTTAGATGAAGTGCTGAGTATTGCGCTGGGGAAAGGTATCGGTAAAGCAGATATAGAACAGGTTTTGCTGGTAGGAGGAACTTCTCTAATTCCGGCTGTATCTAATTTAGTGGTTTCGTATTTTGGGCGGCAAAAAGTCCAAAGAGACAAGCCTTTTGAAGCAGTGGCGCACGGTGCTTTAGCGTTGACACAATTGGCGAGTGTTGACGATTATTTGCGCCACAGCTATGCAATTCGCCTCTGGGAACCTTATGCTAAAGCTTATGCTTATTCGCCGATATTTAGCAAGGAAATGAAGTATCCCTGTCAAAGTTCCGAAGAGTTGACGTTGCAAGTGGCAATTGAAGGGCAAAGGGAAATTCGGTTAGATATTGGGGAAGTTGCGGAGGTATCGCAAGCGGAGGTTATTTTTAACGAAAAAGGGCAAATGACGAGCAGTTGGCTCAACAAACAGACGGATTTTCGCTCTTTGGACAGCCACCATCAGCAGGTTTGCGTAGCGCATTTGAATCCGCCCGGGGTATTGGGAATTGACAGGGTTTCGGTGAGTTTTGAGGTGGATGAGAGGCGGGTTTTGTTGGCGACGGTGCGGGATTTGGTGACTGGTAAGGTGTTGGTGGAAAAAGGGGCGATCGCCAAACTGCAATAATGATAAAATTTTTAGATAACATTCGGATCTTGAAATTGCTACTACACAAACTCTCGTCCGGATGGTGCGCGGACGGAAGAATATTTATTTAAATCAAATTTATGCCGCCATGAAAAAGCAACAAAATAAATTCAGCCACCTGACGGCTATCGAAAGAATTTATCTGTCATTTCCGGCAAGATTTTTATTGGATAAAAACTTGCTGCAAGGCAAAGTCTTAGATTTTGGGTGCGGCTTGGGCAGCGATGTTAGATTGTTGCAGCAAAAAGGCTTCGATATTACGGGTTATGACCCTTATTATTTCCCGGAATTCCCCGAAGACAAATTCGACACAATCATTTGTTTTTATGTTTTGAATGTTTTGTTTCCTGAAGAACAAGCTAATGTCCTGATGGAAGTGTCGCACCTGTTGAAACCGGGAGGGAATGCGTATTTTGCGGTGAGAAGGGATATCAAAAAAGAAGGCTTTCGAGAACATTATGTCCACAAAAAACCTACATATCAGTGCATTGTCAAGCTTCCATTTAAGCCCGTTCACCTAGATGAGTCTTGCGAAATTTACAAATACGTGCATTACAACCATCAAAGAAATTCTACTAATAACTGCATATTTTGCAATCCGTATAAAAACCTAATTTTGCTAACTGAATCAGCAACAGCTTATGCGATGTTTGATGGTTATCCCGCCAGCAAAGGTCATGTTTTAATTATCCCCAAGCGTCACGTTGCCAATTATTTTGAACTACCGTTTCGAGAGCAATCTGCTTGCTGGTTTATGGCTAATAAGGTGCAAGAAATTTTAAGTAAAGAATTTCAGCCTGACGGGTTTAATGTGGGAATAAATATTAATAAACAGGCTGGTCAAAGTCGCAGTCACGCGGCTATTCATGTTATCCCCCGTTACAATGGCGATGCGGCTGGGAATAAAGGGGGAATTAGGTATGTGATTCCCAAGAGTGAAAAATAAAAGTTAGCAAATTGTGAAAGGAATTATTTTTTACCGCAGAGGCGCAGAGAACACAGAGGAATAGAGAAGAGAGGAATTCATAATTTTTGTAAGGATTGTTATATTTGAGCAAACGGCGAGCAAAATAGAGTTAAAATGTGTTTGCAAGGTCTAAAACTACACATTAGCAGCAATTTGGTGTTCTGTTTATGTCTAAGCGCAAAAAGCAAGAATGGCTCAAGGAAACTCTAGAACTCAAAGAAGACCACAATTGGAAGTCAAAGCCTGGAACTCGAATTTTTGTAGCAGGAAGAGGTGCAGTCCGCTTTGATGTCCCGGAAGATTGGCATTTTGAACCGGATACTAATTCGTTCCGGTTTACGGATAAAAAGCCGCCGGATGATGATTGTCGTTTGGAGGTTTCGTTTAATTTGCTACCGCCTGGTAACTGGGCAGATTTTCCGCTGGTGCCGCTATTACAGAAGGTGGTTGAAGATGATACGCGAAATCCGATCGCTCCTGGGGACATTATCCAATTGAAGCGGCAAACTGCCCGCATTGTTTGGACTGAATTTAAGTTTATCGACCCTCCAGAACAGCGGGAAGCTTATTCGCGAATCTGTATTGGATTGGGTTCTAATGTTCAGTGTTTGATTACTTTTGATTACTGGGTTGACGATGCAGAGCGTTTGACTCCTGTCTGGGATACGGTGATGGATTCGTTAGTTCTGGGTTTGTTTATTAGCGACCCTCGAACGGGGTTCGCACGTCCCGACTAGACCGATTTTCTGGGAAACTTTCAACCACTAATTTTGCTAAGTGTTGGATTGGCAAACCACCAGTCAGTAAATTTAGAACCTACATTAAACTTTACAACCGCTTTGCCATGAAAATATCAGGCTTGCCAATTCCGTTGGCGTCGGGCATCACTCCCACGATCGCAAAACCCATTTTTTGATAAAATTCGTAGGGATGACCGCGCAAGTTTCTAATTTGGGCGACGTGTTCCCAAACGTTAGGATAAAGATCGATGCCTGAAAGAGTTGTTTGATTGTCTTCGTCGTCGGTGCCCACCCACAGCACGATCCCTCCCCGGTTTTTAGCTTCTGCTGCTAAATCAGCTACGAGCGATCGACCAATTCCTTGTCCGCGAAATTCTGTTCTCACTACCAGCGGGTGCAGTTCCCAAACATTACCGTCATACTGTTTAATCCCACCAATCCATCCCAAAACTTGATTGCTGTCGCCGACAGCAATTCGACTGATGCGATCGGCTGCCAAAGATTCTTGCACTTCTTGCAAAGCAGATTTTAGATCGGGCCAAGCATCGGGCCAATGCTCTTTAAAACCTTCAACTATTAATCTAGCTACCTGTTGAATTTTTGGCTCGTCAACCGCACGCAAATCTGTAATTTGTACGTTCATGAATTTACATACTAAATCAAGGATTACGGACTAATACGCTCACAAACCGGATTTTATAACCGGGGTAAACGGCAAAAACGAAATATTATTCATAGTCTTCAGGCTCCTTATGTTCCCAAAGGGAAAAGTTATTATTGGAAAGTTGCGATCGCCCGTTAGCGAAGCCCTCGAAGAGGATCGCCAATTCCCCGCAAAATACTAACACAAGTGCCGTACAATTATCCCACCATCCGGCATCAACCAACCTGCTAACCCCATGCTTTGCGATTACCTGGTACAAATCCTCACCGCCCGCGTCTACGATGTTGCTCAAGAAACAGCCCTAGAAGTAGCCCCGAATCTATCAGCACGGCTCAACAATAAACTTTTGCTGAAGCGAGAGGATATGCAGTCGGTGTTTTCCTTCAAACTGCGGGGTGCGTACAACAAAATGGCGCAACTGTCGCCGGATTTGCTAGCACAAGGTGTCATTGCAGCTTCCGCCGGCAACCACGCCCAAGGAGTCGCCCTCGCCGCCCGCCACCTAGGAACTCGCGCGATCATAGTCATGCCCGTAACGACGCCGCAGGTGAAGGTAAATGCGGTGATAGCCCGTGGTGGAGAGGTAGTCTTGCATGGGGATACCTACGACGATGCTTACGCTTTTGCGCGTCAATTAGAGGCGGAAAAAGGTATGACTTTTATTCACCCTTTTGATGACCCCTACGTGATTGCTGGACAGGGTACGATCGGCATGGAAATTCTGCGGCAACATCAAAAACCAATTCACGCGATTTTTGTGGCAATTGGTGGCGGTGGATTGATTTCGGGAATTGCGGCCTATGTCAAGCGATTGCGGCCGGAAATTAAGATTATTGGCGTCGAACCGGTGGATTCCGATGCAATGAATCAATCGCTGAAAGCGGGTAAACGGGTGCGTTTGTCGCAGGTGGGTTTATTTGCTGACGGCGTTGCTGTGCGGGAAGTGGGGGAGGAAACTTTTCGCTTGTGTCAGGAGTATGTGGATGAGATTATTTTGGTGCATACGGATGATGTTTGCGCCGCGATTAAGGATGTTTTTGAAGATACGCGATCGATCTTAGAACCTGCTGGCGCTTTGGCGATCGCAGGTGCGAAAGCTTACGTCGAACGCGAACAAATCGCAGGAGAAACATTAATTGCTGTTGCTTGCGGCGCGAACATGAATTTCGATCGGCTGCGTTTTGTAGCAGAAAGAGCCGAGTTTGGCGAACGCCGCGAAGCCATTTTTGCAGTCACAATTCCCGAACAAGCTGGCAGTCTCCGCAAGTTTTGCGAGTGTCTGGGAAAGCGCAATTTAACTGAATTTAGCTATCGAATTGCGGATGAGAAAGAGGCACATATTTTTATCGGCGTACAAATTCAAAACCGTGCGGATGCGGTTAAAATAGCCGCCAGTTTTGAAGATTGTGGCTTCAAGACTTTGGATTTAACTGATGATGAATTAACGAAATTGCACGTACGGCATATGGTGGGCGGGCGTTCGATGCTGGCGGATCATGAATTGTTTTATCGCTTTGAATTTCCCGAACGTCCCGGTGCGTTGATGAAGTTTGTCGGTTCGATGAGTCCCAACTGGAATATCAGCGTTTTTCACTATCGAAATAATGGCGCAGATTACGGGCGAATTGTGGTGGGAATTCAAGTGCCGCCGGATGAGATGAAGGAGTGGCAGGCTTTTTTGGATACGCTGGGCTATCAGTATGGGGATGAGAGTCAGAATCCGGCTTATAAGTTGTTTTTGAGGTAGGGTTTTTTGGGAAAGGGCGATCGCACGATTCCCAAACTTCAGGGGTGCATGAGAAAAGCTGGTCGAGTTCTGAGAGATGTGCTGAACACCTATGGCATTAGCCAAAACAAATTGGCGATCGCAATGGGTGTGCGAAGTTCTGTTGTCTATCGTTGGTTTAATGAGTTGATAGATCCAACGGTCAACACGCTTGTGAAGATGGTTGTGGCGTTAAAGTTGCTCGATATAGATGCAGCGCGGGAGTTTGTGCAGCGCTATTGGGGTGAGATTTTGGAGGATGAGGGTGGGGGTGAGGTCGATCGATCTACAAACACAGAATAGAGTTAATGATAAAATTATGGCAGAGTGGTAATGACACCGAATTCAAAGCGATGACAGCAGCACTTCCCATTTCTCTCACTCTCGAAGCTTTCCTCAAACTACCGGAAACTCAACCTGCGAGTGAATTTATTAACGGACGCATTCACCAAAAGATTATGCCTCAAGGCAAACATTCTCGTTTGCAACTCAAGTTTTGCAACGCTGTTAATCTAGTTGGGGAAACAGAACGAATTGCTCTTGCTTTTCCAGAATTGCGCTGTACTTTTGGCGGGCGTTCTATTGTACCTGATGCTACAGTATTTGCTTGGGATAGAATCACTTTTGAAGCGGATGGCGAAGTTCCGAATTCCTTTGAAATTCATCCCGACTGGACAGTAGAAATTTTATCCCCAGACCAGAAAGCAACTAAGGTGATTAGTAATATTTTACACTGTTTGAAATACGGGACTCAGCTCGGATGGTTAATCGATCCAGAGGAACGGTTTATTTTAGCATTTATTCCCGGACGAGAACCAGTTGAGTTAACGGGACAAGATCGGTTGCCCGTGCCAAGTTTTTTAACATTAGATTTGACTGTGGAGCAGGTTTTTGGGTGGCTGAAAGCAGGTGGATAACTTGGCTCTAATTTCGAGCATCTCGCAAATTCCGCACATCCTGAATACTGAGTCCCGTTGTTTGACTGATAGTTGCATCATCCAGGCGATCGAGCAATTGCCGCGCGATCGCATTTTAGTAGCGCTCGCGCGGCGGTATGATATTCCTTACGTTGAAACGATTTGGTAGTTGCGGGCGATCGCACTTGGGTTTTCTGGTTAGGGCGATCGCACTTCCCACACCACAATCTATTCTGGTTTTATCCAACCTTTAACGATCGCCTTCCCGACATTGACATAGGGATTGTCTAAAAACTCTTCGATCGCAGCTTCACCACCAGCTTGCAACGCACCAACCACGCGACGCTTGAAACCGGGGGTAGTTTCATCGTTAAAGTAAACAATTTTTTCAGCCTCAGTAGCGGTAGGATTAGTTTTCTCTAACTGTTTGAGCAATTGTTGAATTTCTTCTGCTGCATCAGAAAGAGTTTGTTTCTGTTGTGATTGTTGCACAAAATTGTTGTTGTCGGAGCTGGCATTCTCACCCATAGCCCCAGCCTGACCATAGTTATTATAGTGGGAAGTTTCTGACATTGATTTACTCTCTGATACGGGTTTATACTTTACATCTCCAGTGACGTTTCCTTGAACCCAAATGCCATCGAAACTACCGTTATTCATTCCTACATATTTCGGTTCCATAACTGATACCATCCTCATAATTACTGATTGGGATTTTTAGTCTGATGTTCATTCAGTTAATCATCAGAACCGAACAAGGCATTTCCACCGACATCTCCCTGTATCCAGTTACCTTTAACCTGACCGTTGTTGATAGATATCTGGTAAATTGCATCTTTTTCTTTCTCAATAAACTCATAGATTGCTCCAATAGCCAATTTGAGGTTTGGCTTATCGGTTGTAGTAAAAAGCTTTTTATCGCCAGAATTTAGAGTTAGTAATAAACCTTAGTGTTTTGGCTTAGTAAAGTTCCAAATCGCACCTCCAATCGCAGCCAAACTTAAGGCCAAACCTATTCCACTGTTTGCAAGACCAGCAATTGAACCCATTAAAAGAAGAGCAACTATAATTCCCCAAGGAATCGTTCCTATCTCTACCTCTCCTTCACTAAAATCTGTAATATTGTGAGTCTGGTAAACATTGTGTGAGAAACGAACTGTTTTTTTAGTTATGGTAATAACTTTATTCCTCTCTAAAGTGATGTTCTGATTACTTCCCAAGGGGTTTGCTGTTGCCATTCATTATACCTATAAAATTGATGGTTGAGACTATGTGAAGACACCCTTTTTAGCTCAAAGGCGCAACTATGCACCTGTCAATAGACACTCTAGTAAGATGCTTGTGTCCGGTTGATCCATGCTAGACCGATCGCCCAAAAATTGTCCATAAAAAAAAGTTGGAAAAAGTGGGAACTTCCTAAAATTCGGATGCGCTGCCCCAAAAGTTGCAAAAAGTTGGAAAAAGTTTGCTATAGTAACTAAAATTATCTCACCATCCAACCTATGGACAGTCCTCAGATATTGCAATTTGTCGATGAAGCTGTCTGCGCCACGACAGGCAAACATCTAAACAACTTGCAGCGCAAAATTATCACGGGAATACTGAATCGTAAAAAGTATACTGATGTTGCAGAAACTTATGGTTATAGTTCCCAGCACGTTAAAAAGGCTAGTCACGAGCTTTTGCAAATGTTATCTGAGGTGTTTGGCGAACCCGTTAAGAAAAGTAATCTTGAATCCGTTATAGAAAGACAGATAAATCAGAATATAAATCTGGGCAAAAATAATAATTTTCAAAATAACAGAATTAGCTACGTCAATAATTGCCCTAATCCCTCTACTTCTACCCCAGATGAAACTCAGCCGGAAAATCCCGACTTGCAGGAGGAAACCATAAATCAAACTAAGATTGAAACAATTGATAAATTACGGCAGTTTGGCTTGAGCGACGAGCAAATTGCAGAAGCGCTAGATATACCTTTAGAGCAGGTTAAACAGGTGAACTTGGACGAGTAAAGTCTGCTACAGTAATGAAAAGGTAAGTTGTGAAAATAAATTAGGAGAATTAATTGAAAATAAAAATTATTATTCACGAAGCAGAAGAAGGCGGATACTGGGCAGAAGTTCCTGCTATTCCTGGCTGTGCAACTGAGGGAGAAACTTTTGAGGAATTGCTGCAAAACCTCTATGAAGCGATCGAAGGTTGCCTTGTTGAAGTAAGATAAAATATCCCCAGATTTTTTCAGCTATGAACACAAAACTCATTGAATCGTTGGTACAAATCATCCAGACACTCTCAGAAGAAGAGCAATTGCTAATCAAAGCAAAACTATTTAGTAACATCCCCTATCCTTCTACTGCGGAAATAGCCCAGTTAGCCCAAAGCGGAGGAGCATTTCAATTCCTGCACGACGAACCTGATATTTACACCCTTGAAGATGGAGAGCCAATTTAGTGAAGCTAAAAAAAGGAGATATTGTTTTAGCTGAATTTCCCTTTACAGATTTGAGTCAGAAAAAGTTACGTCCGGCTTTAGTGCTGTGGGCAAGTTCAACCATAGATGAAATTACGATTTGCTTCATTTCTTCGCAAAATGTCACTACCCTAAGTTTAGATGAATTTGCTTTAAATGCTTCAGAGCAAGAATTTTCCAGCACGGGATTAAAAGTATCTTCTAAAGTTAGAGTGACTCGGATTGTCAGTCTTGAACAGAGATTAATACTGAGACGATTGGGCAAGTTAGGAAGTCAGCAAATGCAGGAATTGAATGCAACTATCATACAAGCATTTCAATTAGTATAGCCTTGTTTACTCTCGCGTACTTGGCGGAAACGATCGCAAATCTCTGCAATAAAGGTTTCGCCGTCAATCGGGGGAGTATGTTCGGACATGGCAACAGCAGCATCTATCTTAACTCGTACAGAATCTATCCGCTGGCGATCGGCGCGATCGTACTCATCTAACAATCGCAAAGCAACTTCACAACACAAACTAGAATCATCGTGCAAACTCATAGGCAATATTCATGATGCGGCCGCGCCAGTAGGGCAATAGCGAGCCATCAGGCAGTTGCCACGCCACCTCACCGGAGAGCGGAATCCGCATATCGTCTCGCAATTCGTAGTCCCAGAAACGGCCCTGCCAGGGCGCAAACACCAGCCCGCCGTTAACTGTACGGGCGCGGGCCTCGGCGCGGACAGTGGCGATTAGCCCTGCTTCATCAAAGCGGAAATCCAGGGAAACAGTAGTGTCGCCATCCTGTAGCGTTGCTCTGGCGGAAGAATTGTCGATCGCCTCCCAGCGAACACCCTGACTCGGCAGCAGTCTCGTAGGATACCAAGCAGCCTCCGCGAAAAAGCGCATCAGTTCCCCAAGTGCCGCTTCTGGAGTGCCGCGGATATCCGCCAGAGTCACCAGGCCAAGCAGCGCCGCATGGAGGATGCCTTCGCCAGAAATGTAGGCATCATGAACAAACGCATTGATACCGGGCATCATGGCAATTCGCCCATCCCAGTCAAAGCCAGGGCGCTGAGTAATTACCAGTTGAGTTGAGGTGAAGGCGCTCCATTTTTCTGCGGTTTCGCTCATGTTAAACGTGCCTTCGTGGGAAACCCGCGCTGCTGCAATTAGCGGTTGTCCATCCTTCAGCACCGCGCGAAAGTAGCGCTGCACGGGCTGGGGTAAATCGGCGATTTCCCGCGCATCAAATGTGAGAGGTTTAATCGGCAAGCGTGCAGCTTCCAGATTCGCTCGCAGTTCCTTGGTACCCAGATGCCAGCGGTATGCTCCAAGGGCGATCGCCCCAACAATGCCAACTACAAGCGCCAGGATGATTAGTACGATCGCCGATCGCCACATAGTGATTCCTCTTGGTAAGTAAAAACGAGTTAATCAAGGGCGAGTCTTAAACCCATCGACCCACTACAACTCTCACCGTTCCATCTGCCAAAGTTTCCTCTTCTTCAACATGAAAACCCTCAGACTGCACCGCCGCCATCAAACTTTTGCGCGCGTATTTTTGACTAATTGAATTGACAAATTCCTGCTGATTAATTCGAGCGCCCCAAAAATCCGCCACCAATTCGTAATCCTCTTCGCTGCGGCGAAAACCCAAATCGTAACCATTGGATTGCCGAATCACGTACTCGGCATTAGTTTTGTCACCGCGATAACCCCGTACCTGCACATTGCACTCTACTTGATAACCCAACTCTTCCAACACTTGATGTAGCAGTTCGCCGTTCTTGATCTGAACCTTGATCGTTGTGAAGTGTGACATATCACTTTCGGATTTGTGTGTGAAACGCTGATTTGATTATAATACTATAAAGTGCAACAGTCAATAAGTTATAAGTTGCGAGCTTAAACGAGGTTTTAGCGTCACCGAAAGCAGCCCGGTTACAAGACCCCGGCTTCATATGTGCAGAAAATTACCACAGAGTATCCGATAACAATTGCCCCGATTTATCCGTGCGTGAGTTCGCTTTTTTTACTAATCCAATTCTTCAATCCAAAATCTAAAATCTAAAATCTAAAATCGTATGATGCCCGACAATTCTAACCAACCCAGAGAATATGATGCCGTCCTCGGCGGTCAAAGTCAAATCCCGATCGCCGGTGCAGTTTTGGGAGGCATCGCCGGGGTCAAGCAGCGCTTCAACAGTCCTAGTATCGAGGCTCGGATTGCCGCTGTTAAAGATGCTCCTAAATACGGAGGCGCTGGTTTAAATTTAGCAATTGAGGCGCTGCTTGACCCCGCACCAGAAGTGCAGCGAGTTGCTTATTTAATTTTGCGATCGAGGACAGAACCTCTAGTGCGCCAAGCTTTAAAAGACTTCGTGCCTTACAAGCTTTTTGACTGTATCCGCACTGTCAAAACTGGGACAAATGTTGCGATTAGTCCCGGAGGCGATCGCACGGCGAGTTTGCACGGGAAAATAATTAGAATTTGCGATGTTGATACAGGAGAAATACTCTATACTGTTGACAAGTATCCCCGCGCTCAAGAAACTTTTATCCTTTGCCAAGAAAGCGAAGTTTTTGTGAGGAGTAGAAATACTCCGAAACACCGTGCGCTCGAAATTTGGCAGGGAGGAGAATTGCAGCATACTTCCCTCGGACATGAAGCGGAAATTAGCGCAATTGCCGTCAGTCCCGACAGTCAAGTTATCGCCAGCGGTTCGGCAGATACTACTATCAAAATTTGGAATTTAGAAACGGGAAAGTTAATCTGTACTTTTGGCAATCTTTTAACTTGGGGAGCTCATAAAGCAGGAATTGTTAGTCTTGCTTTTAGCCCGATCGCACAAACTCTCGCTAGCAGCAGTTCTGACGGTACAATTAAACTGTGGAACCTCCGCAGCAGAGAATGCTTCCAAACAATTAAGGGTTATGCGAATTGTCTGGCTTTGGGTCCAGACGGGCAGACTTTGGCTACTGGCGGCTGGGACAGAAACATTCAACTGCGCCAGCTATCGAATCCAGATAGTCCAATCACATTGGCAGGGCATTTTAACTCGATAAATGCGATCGCCTTTAGCCCAGACGGACTCACTGTTGTCAGTGCTAGCGCGGATGGTAATATCAAATTTTGGAATGCCAGTAGCGGCGACAACTTTTACACTCTCAGCGGACATCAAAGCTCTGTTACTTGTCTTACTTTTAGCACGGATGGTGAAACTATTATCAGTGGTAGTATAGACAAAACTGTCAAAATTTGGGGAGTTATACCATTTTAGATTGTAGATTTTAGATTTTAGATTGAAGAATAGGGAATGACTGCTCGGCTATAGGTTTGGAGCTTGCCTAAAGTTGCAATTTAATTGAGGGCTATTAATTGAATTTTCGCGAATACCCGACTAAAACAATATTATTCCGATGCAAACCCAAAGGATATTATTCTTATATTTTTTATCACTCAACCCGATCTTTTTTCGTATAAACCCGGTTTCGCAAGGCAAGCCTGCGTCCAGGACTATTCTCATAAAACTCGCTCGGACGGACTTCCTAACTACAAACACCTGTTATGACTGGTAATTGACCGGACATGATATCAAGAGTGCGTCCTGGACTGTTTAATATTTCAATTTTCCCGATTCCCTCTTCCTCGGTGCGTGAATCTACGCAAACAAATATAATAAATTTACAATCCCAGTTCTTGTGCAAGCCGAAGATTGCGAAAATTCTTTTTTCACTAATACAAATTGTTACCGTAAAAATACCGAGTGGCAGGCATTATTCAGCTTATTATCAATTTGTGAACCGTCGCCATAAATCCTAAGTTAGCCGCAATTTCTGAATCCTTTAAAGTAGCTTTAATATATCGCATCTTGGTCGGATGAGTATTCCTGCTAATTGTAATATTTGACTTAAAAAGTTTATGCTTAAAAGATAGGCTAGGGTTAAATATACAGTGCGCCCTAGAGTAACCATGTCACACTGCAACCAATCCATCTGTCGTTCCCGCAATTTCGCAGAAATGTGCGATACTGCTGCCAGTTGGCAGCAAAAAGCCGATCGACTAACGGTAGAACTAAACACCACCCAGGATCTGCTTCACGCAGAAATCGATCGGCTTAAACAAGCCAACGAAACCCTTCACACCGCTGTCAGTTGTGCCCCAATTTTCCTGTGGGCAACAGACAGAGAAGGCAAGTTAACCCTTGCAGCAGGGAAAGAATTAGAAAATTTGGGACTCAAACCAGGTGCAACTGTCGGGCGATCGATTTTTGAAGTTTACAGCAGCCAACCAGATATCTTAGAAAATATTGCCGAGGTACTAGCAGGAAACGATCGTACTTGGAACATCCGAGAGAGGCATTTTATTCACGAAATTCGATCGGCAGCCCTGCGAGATGGAAACGGCGAAGTTGTCGGCGCAGTTGGTGTTTCTACTGAAATTACCGAGCGCGAGCACTCCATCGCTACTCTGGAAACGGCAAATCAAGAATTAGAAGAGAGACTTCAGCAGCAGACGGCAGTCTTCAATGCAGCACTTGCCGAAAGCGAAAAAAAGTACCGCAACCTCGTAGAAACCTCCCAAGAATTGATTTGGTCGATCGATATTGAAGGCCTCTTGACTTTTGTCAATTCCGCCGCCAAACGCATCTACGGTTACGAACCGCCAGAAATGATCGGACGCCGCTTCACCGATTTTTTAGTTTCCGATCAAGAAAGTAGACCAAGAGAAATATTTGCCCAACTTTTAGCGAGAACCAAACTTCAGCCACAAACAGCTAATTCTCCTTACGAAACAGTACACATTCGCAAAGACGGTACTCCCGTCCACCTGCGCGTCAACAGCATCGTCAACCAAGCTGAAAACGGCGCTATTTTAGGCTTGTGCGGAACGGCAACAGATATTAGCGATCACAAGCGATCGGAAGAAGCACTCCAAGAAGCTACAGACCAACTTCGCGCCGTTTTGGATGCCGTACCCGGACTGATTTCTTGGATCAGTTCAGATTTGCGGTATATCGGAGTCAACCAGCACCTAGCAACCTCATTCAACCTGTCTCCTGAAAGCTTTGTCGGTCAAGAAATCAACTTTCTCGACAAAGGCTCGACTTTCGGAGAACTGATCAGAAAATTTTTTGCCAGTTCATCTCAGCAAACCTGTCAAGAAATAGACATTGAAATTAACGGTTTCGTCCGAAACTATTTGATAGTCGCTCAGAAATATCATCAGGGAACCGCAGCAGTTTCCGTAGGAATAGACATTACCGACCGCAAGCGTGCGGAAGCTATCAAAAACCAATTGATCTGCTCGTTGCAAGAATCAGAACACAAATTTCGCAGCCTTTATGAAGCCACCAGCGACGCAGTAATGTTGCTTGACGAAAAGGAGTTTTTTGACTGCAACCTCGCTACTTTAAAAATATTTGGCTGTAGCAGCACAAAACAATTTTACGGCAAAAAACTGAGCGACTTTTCCCCACAATTTCAGCCTAGTGGACAAGACTCATCCAGTCTAGCAATACAGAGAATATCGACAGCAATGCAAACAGGTAGCTGTCGCTTTGACTGGGTACACAAACGAATCGACGGTTCAGAATTTCCCGCTGAAGTGCTGTTAAATGCAATGGAAATTAACGGACGAAAAGTAATTCAAGGAGTAGTACGGGATATTACAGATCGCAAGCGCGACGAAGATGGCATCAAAGCATCCCTCGCAGAAAAAGAAGTTCTCCTCAAAGAAATTCACCACCGTGTCAAAAACAACCTCCAAGTTATTTCCAGTTTGCTCAAACTTCAGTCACGCTACATCCAAGACAGCCACGTTAGTGAAATGTTAAAAGAAAGTCAAAACCGAGTCAGATCAATGGCCCTGGTTCACGAACAATTGTATCAATCCAAAGACTTGTCAAACATTGACTTTGCTGAATACATCCAAAATCTCGCCTACAATTTATTCCAAGCTTATGAAATTCATGCAGAAGGCGTTAAGTTGCAAACAAATATTGCGCCGTCTTCTCTTAATATTGATACGGCAGTTCCTTGCGGGTTAATTATCAACGAGCTTGTGACAAATGCCATTAAATATGCCTTTAAAGGACAAGTTAAAGGTAAAATTAACATAGATTTCACTTTAGATAATAACAGAGTTTGCGTGCTAACTGTGAGCGACAGCGGAATTGGTTTCCCTCAAGACTTAGATTATCGCAAAGCCCGAACTTTGGGTTTGCGACTGGTCGGGTCTTTAGTCAAGCAAATCCGGGGGAGAATAGAACTGTTAGAAACTCCTGGCACGACTTTTAGAATAACCTTTTCTCAACCCAATTTGCACTCTGAGGAGAAAAAATAGTGTCCAACAAAAAAATTCTGATCGTTGAAGACGAGAGCATCATTGCGGAAGACATTTCCGACAGTTTGATATCTCTAGGATATAGAATAACTGGCATGGTTTATTCTGGAGAAGAAGCGATTGAATCGGCAGCCAACTTGCGCCCGGATTTAGTTTTAATGGATGTCAACCTGCAAGGAGAAATCGACGGCATTACAGCAGCCGAAGAAATTCGCTTGCGCTTTCAAATTCCGGTAGTTTATCTGACAGCTTATGCCGATGAAACTACTTTGCGACGAGTCAATAGTACAAAACCGTTCGGATATATTGTCAAGCCATTTGAAGAAAAAAACTTGCACACAACTATTCAACTGGCACTCTACCGACATCAGTATGACAGCTTGACAAACCTGCCGAACCGTTCATTTTTGCGAGAAAAGTTAAGTCGAGAATTAGATGGTCAAAAAGAATTGTCAGGAGTCGTTCCAGTTGTCACGCTTAGCTTAGATAAAATCAACCGCATTAACAGTACCTGGGGACACGATATCGGGGACTCGGTGCTTTGCAGCATCGCCCAGCGGCTAACTAACTGCATGGAAAATATTAATATTGTTGCTCGTTTGGAAGCAGCCGAATTCGCGCTGATTCTCAAACCAGTTGCAGAAAAACAGGATGTGGCTAAGATTGCTCAAAGCATTTTAGATATTGTATCCCAAGGTATGATTGTCAAAGATTACGAAGTTTCTGTCACTGCTAGTATGGGGATCTGCTTGTATCCCGGTGACGGCACCGACGGAGATGAAATGCTGAAAAATGCTTATATAGCAATGTATCAATCTCAGCAGAAAGGCGGCAATACTTATCATTTTTATACGGCAAAAAATGCTAATTTTTTTATCAATACACTTCTTCAAGAAACTTCACTGCGCCAGGCTTTAAAAAGCTCAGAATTTGAAGTATACTATCAGCCGCAAATAGAAATCAAAACAGGTAAAATTATTGGTGCTGAAGCTTTGGTGCGCTGGAATCATCCAGAACGGGGGCGAGTTTCTCCGGGGGAATTTATTCCGATGGCTGAAGAAATTGGCTTGATTGCGCCGTTGGGTGAATGGGTATTAGAGACTGCTTGCAGGCAAACTAAAACATGGCAAAGAGCAGGTTTGCCGCCCCTGCGAGTGGCAGTTAACGTGTCATCCCGTCAATTCGAGCGCAAAAATTTCACGGAAAGAGTCAGGGAGATATTAACAGAAACTGGTCTTGATCCCAAGTGTTTGGAATTAGAATTGACGGAAAGTCTGGTTTTGCAAGACGAAATTGCAGCAGCTAAAGCTTTTACGATGTGGAAAGATCAGGGTATTAGGATAGCAATTGATGATTTTGGGACTGGATATTCTTCTTTGAGTTATCCGAAACGCTTTCCGTTTGATGCGATAAAAATAGACAAGAGTTTTATTCGCAACATTGCAGACGATCGCCAAAATGCAGCGATAACAATAGCGATTATTCAAATGGCACACTGCATGAACATGACGGTGGTGGCTGAGGGGGTAGAAAATGAGCAGGAACTTGATTTTTTGTGCGAGTACGAATGTGACGAAATTCAAGGCTATCTTTTCAGTCATGCTTTGCCAAGCGCTGAGTTTGAAGCGCTGCTGAAAAGCGATAAGTGCTGGAATTTAGATCAATTCCGGTTGCAATCCTCCGGAATTGTTGAGTGTTGAGTGTTGACAACTGACAACTGACAACTGACTAATTCAAAAGATACGATCGCCCAACCAACTTCCCAGCCACAGCCCGAAACCCGAAGTAGCCACCAACAGGATAACCGTGTAAAGCCCGCTGCCGTTGTGGCTCAACCTTTCTGCAGCTACCATCCGCGCCACAACTCCAGCAATAATGCCGATCGCAGCCCAAGCCCCATAAACAGTCTTAGACCCGGCGATAGCCAAGGCTTCGACGATCGCCCCCGAACCCGCCCCAGCCAAAACCCCCGCCCACGCCCCAATCCCCAGCCCGATCGCACCAGAGAGCCCCACGGGGCCGCCAGAATTCACGCCTAGTTCCGTCGCCAGCCCGCACGTCAAGCCAACAATCGCCCAACACACCGCCGTCACCAACGCCTTAACCCAATTCCCCGAATCCGTTCCAGCCATCAATCCCACCACTGTCACCACTCCCCCTACAGCCAAAACAGCAGCCACAGCCCGCGACTCAGCCTCGGAACTGGCGATCGCCCCCAAACCAGCCCCAACTGCCGCCCAAGCAGCCCCTGTTTCCTTTCCTCCCGCCTGAAAACCGGCGATCGATCCCCCTACGGCCCCAGCCAAAACTAACGCTGCCAGCCACACTCTAGGCGTTGCCGAACCCTCCGCCAGCAAAATCGCGGCCCACAGCCAATCTGCACCGCAGATTAAAGCCCACATCCACAGCGGGGCGTCTGATACTGATACCGTCAAAATCCAACCGGTCAAAGCGTAACTCGCCACGGCGATTGCCAGCGGCCACCAAGGGAAGCTTGAATAGTGTTGAGATGGCCGTACTTCCCTCGGCGCGCTTCGCGGTTTTGAGTATTGAGTTGAAAATTCTTTTTTCTTTTTCGAGATAAGCTTTCGATAGTTTTGAGATGGCCGTGCTTGCCTCGCAACGCTTCGCCCTGGTTGCTTTGTGCCCCGCCACGCTTGACGATTGTCAGTGGTAAATCGTTTCTTGCTTGAAGAGTTTTTTTGAGTGAGAAATTTTTTGGAGGCAGCTTTTGGGCGGGTTTGACGGCGCTGGGAACCAGGCCTGGCTGCTGATTTTCCAGAACGCCTTCTCAGCGGCTTTTCCGGCGCAGGGGGCGGTGGCTGCTGAAACTGTTGTTCGATCGACCTCGATGATTCAGGCTGACTCAGAAACAACACCAACTGCTGGTAAGCTTCATTAATTTCTGTTAATCGTTGTTGAGCTTTTTGTTGCAGGCGATCGTTGTGGGCAAACCGATCGGGATGCCACACAAACGCTAAATCCCTGTAAGCACGCTTAATTTCTTCTAGGGAACTTCCCGGCTCAATTTCGAGGATTTCGTAGCATCGATTAATGTCAGCCATAGGCTTGGGGCAGGTGTTTGTAAATTCGCGTGAAGCGAAGCTATCCCGTAGGGAATCGTACTTAACATCTTGTACTATTCTCAGCCAAGCTGCACAGTAAGCCGAGATCCGATCGAGTGTCAAGCGTCCTCAAGTCTGCGGGTCATTCGATTTTAGATTTTAGATTTTAGATTTTGGATTGACGCCACGGATAAATTCGGGGGCTTGAGGATTTTAGATTTTAGATTTTAGATTTTGGATTGATTCCACGGATAAATCACGTGGCGGGTACCACCTTTGAAATTCTTGGTCATCCTTCCGGTCGATCGATGCAGGCGGACAACTGAGTACAATGAGAAAATCCTTTCGTGCGATCAGTATTTGTGTCTGTGTCGGCAAATCAAGCTCCCATCTTCATCTTAGTTGACGGTCACTCCCTGGCCTTTCGCTCCTACTTCGCCTTCGCCAAAAGTCGAGACGGAGGCTTGCGAACTACGACAGGCATTCCCACCAGCGTCTGTTTTGGCTTTCTCAAGTCGCTGCTGGAAGTTATGGCGGCCCACGACCCCCAGTACATGGCGATCGCCTTTGACCTCGCCACACCCACATTTCGCCACGAAGCAGACGAAACTTACAAAGCCGGTCGTGCGGAAACTCCCGAAGATTTTATTCCCGATATCAAAAACCTGCAAGAACTCCTCAGCTATTTGAATTTACCCGCCATAACTGCTCCCGGCTACGAGGCCGACGATGTTTTGGGAACTTTGGCAAACAAAGCCAGCGCCGCCGGTTATCAGGTCAAAATCCTCACGGGCGATCGAGATTTGTTTCAATTAGTAGAAACCGAAAAACAAATCAGCGTATTATATTTGAGTACCGATGAACTCAGGCGATCGGGCAAAGGCAAATCCCAAGAATACGGCCCGGAAGCAGTCAAAGAAAAACTCGGCATTTTGCCAGAACAAGTAGTAGATTACAAAGCTTTGTGCGGCGACAAATCCGATAACATCCCCGGAGTCAAAGGCATCGGCGACAAAACCGCCCTGCAATTGCTGGAAGCTTACAATTCCCTTGAGGGAATTTATGCCGCCATCGATGAGATTAAAGGAGCAACTAAGAAAAAGCTAGAAGAAGGCAAAGAAGCGGCTTATCATTCTCAACGCATGGCGACAATTGTCCAAGACGTGCCATTAGAAATCAATTTAGAAGATTGCAAGCTTATAGGTTTTGACGAATCAGCCTTGATTCCCATGCTGGAAAAGTTGGAATTTAAGACATTTTTAAGCAAAGTTAAACAAATTCAAAAGCGTTTTGGTGGTGTAGAAGAACCATTGGCGAAGGGCGGGCAAGATGCCCACCCCACAATCAATTCAATGGAGAGTGGAACAGGCATCTTGCCTGTTGCCGACAGTGGAACAGGCATCTTGCCTGTTGCAAAGGGCGGGCAAGATGCCCACCCCACAACCAATTCAACAGACAGTGGAACAGGCATCTTGCCTGTTGCCGACGAAGATGAAGCATCAGCTTTCTACAGTTTGGCAGAAACCCTAGCCGCCCAGCAGGAAAACAAACTGCCAATTAAACCCCGAATAATTCAAACAACCGAACAGTTAAATGAATTAGTCGAACTGCTGCAAACCTTCATCGACAAAGCCTCACCCGTGGCGTGGGATACCGAAACCACCGCCATCGAACCGCGAGACGCCGAATTAGTCGGAATTGGCTGCTGTTGGGGAACCGGCGAAGAGGATCTCGCTTACATTCCCACGGGACACAAAACGGGCACAAACTTGGACAAAGCCACAGTTTTAAATGCTTTGCGTCCGATTTTGGAAAGCGAGAATTATCCCAAAGCGCTGCAAAATGCTAAGTTCGATCGATCGATCCTGCGCTGTCAGGGAATCAAACTAGCAGGAGTCGTCTTCGACACCATGCTAGCCAGTTATGTACTCAATCCCGAAACCAGCCACAGCCTCAGCGAATTGTCCAAGAAATACTTAGTCGAGTCAGAAGACAATCACAGTGTCAGCGAATCGTTAAGGGAATACTTACGCACTAATCCCAAAAATTATAATCAATTAGTACCAAAAAACAAAACAATTGCTGACATCAGCATTCGAGAAGTAGCCGACTACTGCGGCATGGATGTTTACACTACATTTCACTTAGTTAAGGAACTTAAAGCCAAATTGAAGGAAGCTGATGAATCTAGCTTTCGCGGAAAAACTTTGGAGGGGTTATTGCTGGAAGTAGAACAGCCCCTAGAACCAGTTTTAGCAGAAATGGAATACTGCGGAATTCGCATTGATTCAGCATATCTGCAAGAACTATCGCAACAGCTAGAAAAGAGCTTAACAGAAATAGAAGAAAAAACTTATGCCGCAGCGGGAAGAAAGTTTAATTTAGGTTCCCCGAAACAACTCAGCGAAATCTTGTTAGAAAAAATCCCGGATGAGTTTCAGAAAAAGTCTCGCAAAACTAAGACGGGATACTCTACAGACGCGGCTGTTTTGGATAAATTGCAAGGAGACCACCCGATTGTAGACGATTTATTAGAACACCGAACATTATCCAAGTTGAAATCAACTTATGTCGATGCTTTGCCTCAGTTAGTGCGTAAGGATACTGGGCGAGTGCATACAGATTTCAACCAAGCGGCAACTGGTACGGGAAGGCTTTCTTCTTCTAATCCAAATTTACAAAATATTCCCATCCGCACCGAGTTTTCACGGCAAATTCGCAAGGCTTTTTTACCAGAAGCAGGTTGGCTGATGGTGTCGGCTGACTATTCTCAAATCGAACTGCGAATTTTGGCTCATTTGAGTCAAGAACCTGTGTTAATTGAAGCTTATCAAAATAACCGAGATGTGCATACCGTAACCGCTCAACTGTTGTTTGAAAAGGAAGAAATAACTCCCGACGAGCGCAGGTTTGGCAAGACGATTAATTTTGGGGTAGTTTACGGTATGGGGGCGATTAAGTTTGGCAAATCGATGGGTAAAAGCGCAGCAGACGGCAAAGAGTTTATTAAGCGATTTAACGATCGTTATAGTAAAATATTTGAATTTTTGGAGAAAGTAAAAAAAGAGGCGATCGCCCTCGGCTATGTTACCACAATTCTAGGCCGCCGCCGCTATCTAAACTTCGACAAAAATGGCAGCCTCCGCCGCTTACAAGGCAGCAATCCCGAAGACATTCGCTCAAACGAACTTAAATCTCTCAGCAGAGATGACGCCCAATCTTTGCGGGCGGCAGCCAACGCTCCCATTCAAGGTTCCAGTGCTGATATCATTAAACTTGCCATGATTGATGTACACAAAATATTGCAAAACTATCAGGCGCGGCTACTGCTGCAAGTTCACGACGAATTAATATTTGAAGTACCTCCCGATGAATGGGAAGAATTGCAGCCGAAAATTAGAATGGCGATGGAAAATGCTCTGCCACTTCTTAGCGTACCCCTGATAGTTGACATCCACGCTGGGCAAAATTGGATGGAAACTAAATAAACACCAGCAACCGCACTTTTGGGAGAAAAAACCAGATGATGACCGCAGAAACACAAACTTTGTGGCAGCAGTTAAACGATGTAAAAAAACGCGCCGCCGATTTAAACTTGCGCTTTTCTCAAGCAGCTCAAAAACTGCAAGACAGCGGCACTCCTTTATCCGAAAGCTTGGTTGAAGAATTAGCCGTCTACCGCCAAGATTTTGACACGCTATGTGCCAAAACTCAGCAATTGCCAAGCCCGCAAGCTGCACCTGCGGAGATTGTTTCTCTACAAGATATCGAAAGATTGTTGCTAAAAGCAGAAGTAGCAAAAATTCCCACTTGGCATCACTGCATTGACCTCGGTTGCGGAGTCATCACTCCGGGCGGCGGTAAAACCTCTTCTCCCGAAACCGAAGAAAAAATTGGACTTCCCGAAAGTTTAGCAGGAATGACTGTTTTAGATGTTGGTGCTTGGGATGGATTCTACTCTTTTGCAGCCGAAAAGCGCGGCGCTAAGCGTGTTTTGGCGACTGATTCTTTTGTTTGGCAATCCCCCGATGTTGGCAAAGGAGGATTTGAACTGGCCCGCAGAGTGCTCAAGTCTCAAGTTGAAGATATGGAGATAGACGTGCTCGAACTTTCGCCGGAGAAAGTAGGGGTTTTTGATTTGGTTTTGTTTTTGGGAGTGCTTTACCATATGAGGCATCCCCTGCTGGCCCTCGATCGAGTTTTCAGTGTCACCGGCAAACAGTTAATATTAGAAACTCACGTTGATATGCTCGATTGTCCAAGACCGGCAGCGGCGTTTTACTCTGGCCGCGAACTGAATAATGACCCGACGAATTGGTTCGGGCCAAATGCTTTAGCAGTGAAAGGGATGCTGGAAAGTGCAGGATTCCGCGACATTAAGGTTGTTAATACTTCGCAGGCTAGCGGTACGTGCGCCCGGATGGTTTTTCACGCTTGGCGTTAGGGAAAGGCTGAAAGTGGGATGTGCGATCGGTTAATTAAACTCACCACATAAATGTAAACTAATAGACAGACAGAACGATGAGCCAAACTACAATCGCCATTTTCCCAAAAATAAAAAGCTTGAGTGCAGTTGCTCTGCTATTGCTACTATTCGGGTGTCCACAAAAGTTAGCGCCCAACAACTATGCTGTCAAGCGAGTTAGCGACGGCGACACCCTTGTCGCCAGCGATAGCGCTGGTAAAGATATCAAAGTGCGTTTTGCCTGTGTAGATGCACCGGAAGTCGCGCACACCAATGCTGAGAAAAATAGCAAAGCAGCAGCAAAAAAAAATCAATTTAAGTGGGGAAATCTAGCGCACCAAAGAATGCAGCAGCTAGTTAAACAAGGGGGCGGTCGCGTTGTTTTGACCGTCACGGATACTGACCGCTACGGCCGCAAAGTTAGCGAAGTTCGCTTGCCAAATGGTACATTTGCCCAAGAAGTTTTGACCCGCGAAGGATTAGCAATGGTTTACCGTCCTTACTTGAAAAACTGTCCGAGTGCAAGTATTTTGGAACAAGCGGAAGCCGAAGCTAAGAAAAATCGCCGCGGCGTTTGGGGAGATTCTAAGTTTGTGCCCGCGTGGAAATTTCGGAACAGTGATAAATGATGGGAAGAAAGCCCTTCGACTTCGCGATCGGGTAAAAAGAAGGAAAATGGTAGGAGTACGAGCTAACTCTTGCCTTCGGAGTTTTGTTAGTCTAGTATTGCCACAAGTTTCAACCGATTTGTATATTGACAGGGACAGGATTATGTTGTTGGGGTGGAATCTGGGAACCTCTATCAGACATTTACAGTCTTGGACTCACTCCGGTTTTGTTAAACCCCGTCTATACTAGAAATCTTAGGTTTAGCTGCTCCGCATCGACCCAGAAAGCGGGTTTCTAGATACCGATGCCGATCGCCCTAATTTCGATCGCACTTTGATCCGATCTGTTTTTTCGGAAAAGTCAACAAATGTGATAGGCTCCAGATAAACTAATAGACTGCTGACAAAAGCGGTCTATTGCAATCACCCAAAATTAACTTTACCGGACATCAATGAATATCAAACATCTGGTTATTTCCGGCATGGCCCTGCTCCTCGGTACTACAATCGTAGGAAATGCTATTGCTCAAGGACTGACCGAAAACGAAAAAACGGTTATTTGTCGCTTGAAAACAGAAGTTGACCAGCGGAAAAGCAACGGCCAAAAATTAGTATTTGTGCCGTTGCTGGGCCAAGTTCGCAAGCAAGTTTCATCTCCTTTTAGAGCAACGCTGCATCCTAATGTGGAGTATGTTTTTGTTGCCACTTGCGACGGAAATTGCCAGGATTTAAACTTATCTCTCAAGGATGCAAGCGGTCAGGAAGTCGCTGTGAGTCAAAAAACAGGCGAATTGGCGTCAATCTCTTTTACTCCCCCCTCCCAAGGCGAATATCAAATCACTGCTAAGCCTGGGGAATGCACGACGGCAGAGGGTTGCAGTTACGGCCTGGGAATCTTCGTTCCTGCCTCTGCTAGCGTACCTAATGCTTCAAGAATTCCTGCTGAGATAGCACAATTTCGACTTTGCCAGTAGGGGAACAGCGATAGAGTTGTGGGTTGCGAGTAGAGTAGAGTTTTTAATTAGAAATCTAACTCATAACTTGCAACTTATAACTCGCGACTTATATCGCAACCATGCCTGACGGTGAGTAGGTTATTAATGACTTCAATTATCTGAAACCATGGCTTTGACCGAAAGCATCCAGGATACAAGCCCCCGGATTCATCCGTGGGGTCAAGGCTTCAATCTAAAATCTAAAATCTAAAATCTAAAATCTAAAATCGATTGACTGGTTCTTACTTCTTGCTTTTTTTACTCTGAGCGACTTGCCCTGCCCTTCGACTTGGCTCAGGAACCGCGACTTGCCCGATCGCATTGCCGAAGGGAATGTAGCCGAAGGCAGCCGAAGAGCCTTCTTCCTTCTGCTATATTTTGTTACGCATAACTCCTCCAAACTGTCAAGCAGATCGAGCTGTGGAACCCTGCAAAGACCCCATAAGTGCCGAAAGCTGGCTTGAAGCCAGAACTTTATTTACCCTCATGCAGGCATCAATTAGAATATAGATGGTGCCTCTCAAAGGTGACGAGTACATTGCCCATGTCTTTAACCTTAGCTTTGAAAAATCAACTGCAGAACCGTCCTCAAATAGGGTTGAAAAGTCTGTTGGGCCGCTTGGGCATCAGGCAGAAAATCGGCTGCGGATACGCCTTGGTCATTGGTATTGCCGTTTTGGGTGCTGTGGCGGGACGGGGAGTAGAATCCTATCACAAACAGCAAGTTAGAGAAAAACTAGCGATCGACCGAGACAAAGCGGAAATCTTAACAAACCTCAATCACACGGTGCAGGAAGTCAGAATTCAGCAGCAAGAGCTCGCGAGTCTGACGACCAAACCGCAAATTTTCGATCGCGAACGATCGGAATTCCTGACTCGCGTTGCTCAGATGAGCGGCATCCTCGAACAACTGCAAACCCTACCGCCGACGAAGAATGCCGATATTGCCAAAGACTACCAACAGCTTCAACAGTTCGCTCAAGTCAACGGCAAAACCGTAGAATCATACTTTCAACAAGTACAAAAATTGTTGGCTACTGCGAAATTATCTGCTTTGAATCCGCAACAGCAGCAGGCTTTCGGCAGGAACTTGAACAATTTTGTGGCGGGGGGAACTGCTTTGAAACTCAAACAGTTTTCCGAGGATTCAGCCGAACTGGCCATCAACTTTCGCGAGAAAGCAGACGAGGCATTGAGAACCTACGAAAATGCCGAAAAACTCGGAACTCTCATTCTCGTTGGCTCTCTCTTGATATCAGGTGCGATCGCAGCAATTCTAGCAGCATACACCAGCGGGGCGATCGCTCGCTCCCTAGAAGCCACCACCCTCATTGCTCAGCGAGTGACAGAAGAATCTAACTTTGACCTGCAAGTACCCGTCACTACTTCCGACGAAGTGGGAATGCTAGCAATTTCCCTCAACGAACTGATCCAAAGAGTAGCAGAATACACAGAAGAATTGCACGAAGCAAAAGTAGCTGCCGAAGCTGCAAACCGCTCAAAAAGTGCATTTCTCGCCAACATGAGCCACGAACTACGCACCCCCCTCAACGCCATCATTAACTACAGCGAAATGCTGCAAGAAGATGCTCAAGATTCTGGTTCAGAAGACTTTCTCCCGGACTTAGAAAAAATTCAAACCGCAGGCAAACACCTGCTGGATATGATTAGCGACATCCTCGATATTTCCAAAATAGAAGCCGGTCACGTCACCCTTTATTTGGAAAACTTCGACGTGGCGACCATGATTGAAGAAGTGATGACTACGGCTCAACCGCTAGTAGAAAAAAAAGGCAATGCTTTAGCACTGAAAACAAAAGGCGAACTCGGCACAATGTACGCCGATCAACCGAAAGTGCGACAGATTCTCCTTAATTTGCTCAGCAATGCTGCCAAATTTACCGAAAAAGGCGTCATTACTATCGGCGTCGAAAGAATTAAAATTGAAAAATCTAGACCGACGAAACCAAATAAAAATAATGATATTCAATCGGGTTCAAACTACACTTCTCAAGTTTTAATGTTTCGAGTTAGCGATACGGGCATTGGAATGACAAACGAGCAATTAGAGCAGATATTTAAACCTTTTACCCAAGCTGATGCTTCGACTACCCGCAAGTATGGAGGCACAGGTTTGGGATTGACAATTAGCCAGCGTTTGTGTCAAATTCTCGGTGGCGAAATTAGCGTTGAAAGCGAGGACGGTAAAGGTTCAACTTTTATTGTCAGTCTCCCGGAACGGGTTGTGATGCAAGGATGAAGTCAATCGATTTTAGATTTTAGATTTTAGATTTTAGATTTTAGAATTGAAGCATTGAGCCCACGGATAAATTCGGGGGCTTGTTTATGGGATACAGGTTTTTTATTTCTGGACGTATGAATCCGAGGGCTTGTATCCTGGATGCTTTCGGTCAGGCAAAATATGGATTTTGACACGGATACACGGATTAATTATTGAGCATTCGTCAATAGTCAGGAGGCAGATATTCAACGAAAAAGAAAGAGGGAGGAAGGAAGAGGGAAATTTTAAAATGTATTGATATAGCAACCGCTTTCGTCGGTTCGGGCAGAAAGTGTAAATAGCGCCAATTGCCGTGCGATCGCAAAACCCATCTCCAAAGTTCTACTCTTAAATATTAATACTTCGGACAGTTTTTGATTACCAGCCGTAGAATAAGGGTTTAAAGGCTCCAAGGCGATCGAGCTACCAACGGAAAATCGAGGGTTTCAGACTACGAAATAAAAACAGTTCGGACTATTGAAAGATGAGGGTTTATGAATATTACTCGCGTCTCAGTTGACTCAGCAGGCAATCAGGCCAATCAAGGTCCATCGGTATCCTCCTATCCTTCTATTTCGTCCGACGGGCGGTTTGTGGTGTTTGGATCTCCAGCATCCAACCTCGTGCCGGGGGACACTAACGCTAGTAGTGATGTCTTTGTGCGCGACACGCTAGCCAATACCACCACCCGTGTCTCAGTTGACTCAGCCGGCAATCAGGGGAACAACCTTTCCACCGAACCCTCCATCTCAGCCAACGGGCGGTTTGTGACATTTTGGTCTAATGCCACCAACCTCGTGCCGGGGGACACTAACAATAGCGGCGACATCTTCGTGCGGGACACGCTCACCAATACCACCACTCGCGTCTCTGTAGACTCAGCAGGCAATCAGGCGAACAGTAGCTCCTCCACCGCCTCCATCTCAGCCGACGGGCGGTTTGTGGCATTTTCCTCTTTTGCCACCAACCTCGTGCCGGGGGATACTAACGATAACCCTGACATCTTCGTGCGGGACACGCTAGCCAATACCACCACCCGCGTCTCTGTTGACTCAGCCGGCAATCAGGGAAACAAGTATTCCGGCGAACCCTCCATCTCAGCCAACGGGCGGTTTGTGGCATTTAGGTCTGATGCCACAAACCTCGTGCCGGGGGATACTAACGATAACCCTGACATCTTCGTGCGGGATTTGTTGACGAATACCACCACCCGCGTTTCTGTTGGCTCAGCAGGTAATCAGGGGAATAATGGGTTCGGCGAACCCTCCATCTCAGCCGACGGGCGGTTGGTGGCATTTTCTTCTAATGCCACCAACCTCGTGCCGGGGGATACTAACAATAGACACGACATCTTCGTGCGGGACACGCTAGCCAATACCACCACCCGCGTCTCTGTTGACTCAGCCGGCAATCAGGCGAACGATTCCTCCGTCTTCAGCCCCTCCGTCTCAGCCAACGGGAGGTTTGTGGCGTTTTCTTCTAATGCCTCCAACCTCGTGCCGGGGGATAGTAACAATAGCCACGATATCTTCGTACGGGATTTGTTGACGAATACCACCACCCGCGTCTCTGTTGACTCAGCAGGCAATCAGGGGAACAACGGGTCCTTCGAGTCCTCCATCTCTGCAGATGGGCAGAAAGTAGCGTTTTCATCTGAGGCTAGTAACCTCGTACCGGGGGATACTAACTTTACTTTCAATAGCCGCCTCGATGTCTTTGTTTCTGACACCGGTAGCACTCCAGGCAATAACCCTCCTGATAACAGCATCAACGGCAGTCCCGACAACGACATCCTGTTTGGCACCAGCGGCAACGACATCATCAACGGTGTGGAAGGGAATGACGTACTTATGGGTTTACGAGGCAACGATATGCTTGTCGGGGGCGACGGCAGCGATGTCCTGAATGGTGGCAAAGGTTTTGACACCCTCAACGGCGGTTTAGGAAACGATATTCTAGTCGGCGGTGGGGGCAACGATGTTTTTGTTTTAGGTGTCGGATTGGGAGTTGATACGATCGTTGATTTCGCCAAGTCTCAAGATACCGTGCAATTAATCAATGGTTTGACCTTCGGACAGCTATTAATTTCGCCGGGAACTGACGGCACATTAATTACAGTAGCCAGCAGCGGTGAAGTTTTAGCTTCTTTGATAGGTGTTGCTCCCAATTTCATTGGTTCTGAAGATTTCATCTCGGTCTAGAGATAGTAAAGTGGTCATTTGTGAAATCACTTTTACTCAGGGAACATGATTAAAATGGGCAAACAATCCTTGGCATTGATAGGGACTTTTATTGCAGTTTTGTAACCTACTTTTACCGCTAATTCACAAGAAAGCAACAGCGAATTGAGCCAACTTAAATTTTTCTGAGAAGCCCAAAAATGGTTGTTGCCGATCGAGAAACAGTCTCTGTGATCCGCAACAACCCCGCCAATCTGTCTTGTGCGAGCCTCCGCCGCCCCTTTTACCGTCGTTGGAGCGTGTAATCGAACAGTTTTTGAAATATTGTTGACTGTTGACTGTTGACTGTGAGTCAAAAAAATGAAAATTGCGCGAATTATTTGTTCGCAGCTTGCTTCGACTTTACGCCCGACGAGGAAACGCGGATTTGATATCAATTATCACAATAAAGAATAATTAACAACCAGACCCGGACTAACGCACAGACTCTATCTGTAGGTGCGCCGTGTGCACCTAACATATGGGAGTTCTGCGTAAGTTTTGATAATTCCCAGGTTTTAACCTGGGAATATAGCAAGCCTAAAGAAGAAAGCCTTGTACAACAGTAGTTTTCAAGACTCCTTCAAAAGTGCGTTCTGTCTTGTCCAGCAGCACAACGACATTGCGCCGATTCGGAGACAAACGAACTTCTCGGATTGAATAAGAGAACACCCAATCTTGAAAATTGTTCAGCGTTCCGAGGACACGCTGCCGACCGTTATGATTAATTACAAGACGCATGGCCGCGCTTTCTTTGCCAGCAGAAGCATTTTTTTGCCGCTGTTCCAGGCGAATCTGTAAAGGCTTTGCTCTATTGACTTGGACGGCAACTGTCTCGCTTCCATTGGCTCCGGGAGTACGAGAAATAATGTTCAGTTTAGTTCCAGCTTGAGGAGGAGTTAACTTCAAACTTTGCCTGCTATTCCAACTTTTTTTCAGCAAGTCATCTTCGGCAATTTTAGTGCTTTTATTGGAGTCTGGCTCGCCATATTTAGTTTGGATACACCCATTTTTGATGCAGGAATTTGCAGCAACTTGGACAATTTGCAATTTTGCTTTGGGAATTCCCGCTCCTGTATCTCTGGAACTTTCTAGATACAAGTAGTAATTGCTGTCGGCGGAAAAACCCGACATCCGGTGTGCGGCACGCCAGGTACTTGCCAAAGCTTCAGGGGCTAGTGCGATCGCGGCACTTGCTATAATACCTAACGAAATTAAAGGTAAAATTTTCATAGCTATATTTTCCATGTGTGAGAGTTATAGCGGCTGTTATTGATGAGTAAAACAATAACGCTTTGGGTTTAGCTATAGGACTGTGGCGCTTCTCAAGTCCTCTCTCCTATTTACATGAGTGTTTCTCCATTTTCCGCAGCAGGAGACTGTTTAAGAAGGTGCCGTTTTTTCAAGTGGCACTAGAAAGCATTTTTAATGTGAGAGTTGCTCTTATCCAAGAGTCCAACTTTTAGGGGCGACAGTTTGCTTTTCCTTGCGAGAGACTGCTACACAGGACGGAAATACCTATCTCAAGATAGGGGAACACCGATCCGCCCCCCCCTCCGCAACTGCCTACAATGACAATTGTACGGGGAATTAAGCAATTGCCTCTACAGCAATCATCATTTTTAATGCAGGGAATTAAAATTTATGCAACCGAATAATCCAAACCAATTTACCGAAAAAGCCTGGGAAGCCCTCGCCCGCACCCCCGAAATCGTCAAAGCAGCCCAGCAGCAGCAGCTAGAAAGCGAACACTTGATGAAAGCTTTGCTGGAACAAGAATCGGGACTTGCTAGCAGCTTGTTTAACAAAGCGGGAGTTTCTGTAGCAAAATTGCGCGATCGCACTGATGAGTTTATCAGTCGTCAGCCCAAAATCACTGGAAGCGGCGGCAACGTTTATCTAGGTCGTTCTCTCGACACTTTGCTCGATCGCGCCGAAACTTATCGCAAAGACTACGGCGATGAATTTATTTCGATCGAGCATTTGATACTAGGTTACGTTAAGGACGATCGCTTTGGCAAAAATTTACTACAAGAATTTAAACTAGATGAAGCCAAGCTCAAAGATATCATTACCCAAGTCCGAGGGAAGAACAAAGTGACCGATCAAAATCCAGAAGGCAAATACGAAGCGCTGGAAAAATACGGCCGAGATTTGACTGAAGCTGCGCGTCAAGGCAAACTCGATCCGGTAATCGGACGGGATGACGAAATCCGCCGCACGATTCAAATTTTGAGCCGTCGTACCAAGAATAACCCGGTATTGATTGGGGAACCGGGAGTCGGCAAAACTGCGATCGCCGAAGGACTAGCCCAGCGAATTATCACCGGAGATGTGCCGCAATCTCTCAAAGACAGACAATTAATTAGCCTAGATATGGGCGCGTTAATTGCTGGTGCAAAATTCCGGGGAGAATTTGAAGAACGCTTGAAAGCGGTGCTCAAAGAAGTGATGGACAGCAACGGCAAAGTCATCTTATTTATCGATGAAATTCACACCGTTGTCGGGGCCGGTGCAACTCAAGGATCGATGGATGCCGGCAACTTACTTAAACCCATGTTAGCGAGGGGAGAATTGCGCTGTATCGGCGCTACCACTCTCGACGAATACCGCAAGTACCTCGAAAAAGATGCGGCACTAGAACGTCGTTTTCAACAAGTTTATGTTGACCAACCAACAGTTGAAGATACTGTCTCGATTTTGCGGGGCTTGAAAGAACGCTACGAAGTTCACCACGGCGTTAAAATTTCCGACAGCGCCCTAGTGGCGGCCGCTACTTTGTCTACTCGATATATTAGCGATCGCTTCCTGCCAGACAAAGCCATTGATTTAGTGGACGAAGCAGCAGCTAAACTCAAAATGGAGATTACCTCCAAGCCGGAAGAACTAGATGAAATCGATCGCCGGATTTTGCAGCTAGAAATGGAAAGACTGTCGCTGCAAAAAGAAAGCAATGCGGCTTCGATAGAACGCTTGGAAAGACTGGAAAAAGACTTAGCCAACCTCAAGGAACAGCAAAGCGCTTTGAATGCCCAGTGGCAATCGGAAAAAGGTGTCATCGGCAGCATTCAAAAGATTAAAGAACAGATTGATAAGGTGAATATTGAAATTCAGCAAGCTGAATTAAAATATGACCTGAACCGTGCTGCTGAGTTGAAATATAGCAAGTTAACGGAATTACAAAAACAACTGCAAGAAGCTGAATCTCAACTTTCAGCAACTCAAACCACAGGTAAAACTTTGCTGCGGGAAGAAGTCACGGAAGGTGACATTGCGGAGATTATTTCCAAGTGGACGGGAATTCCGATTAGCAAGTTGGTTGAATCGGAAATGCAGAAACTTCTGCACTTGGAAGATGAACTGCACAAGCGGGTAATTGGACAGGATGAAGCAGTGACGGCGGTTGCAGATGCAATTCAACGATCGCGCGCAGGTTTAGCAGATCCAAATCGTCCGGTTGCGAGTTTTATCTTCCTCGGCCCCACGGGTGTTGGCAAAACCGAGTTAGCCAAAGCATTAGCGGCTTATCTGTTCGACACGGAAGAAGCGATCGTGCGAATTGATATGTCGGAATACATGGAGAAACACGCGGTTTCGCGGTTAATTGGTGCGCCTCCGGGATACGTTGGCTACGATGAAGGTGGACAATTAACTGAGGCTGTGCGCCGCCGCCCTTACTCCGTGATTCTATTCGATGAAATCGAGAAAGCGCACCCGGATGTATTCAACATCATGCTGCAAATTCTGGATGACGGCCGCGTTACCGATGCTCAAGGTCACACAGTAGACTTTAAGAATTCTGTGATTATTATGACATCGAATGTCGGCTCTCAATACATCTTAGATGTGGCGGGAGATAACGAACAAATGCGGAGTCGGGTGATGGAAGCGATGCGGGGAACTTTCCGCCCAGAATTCTTGAACCGGATTGATGAGATGATTATCTTCCACGGTTTGAGTAAGGCCGAACTGCGGCAGATTGTGCTGTTGCAAGTTAAGCGCTTGGAAAAACGGTTAGCCGATCGCAAAATGTCTCTGAAATTGTCGGAATCTGCGATCGATTTCTTAGCAGAAATTGGTTACGATCCGGTTTACGGTGCGCGCCCTCTGAAGCGGGGAATTCAACGCGAGTTGGAAACGCAAATGGCGAAGGGTATTTTGCGGGGAGATTTTGCTGACGGCGATACCATTTTTGTGGATATCGAGAATGAAAGGTTGGCGTTTAAGCGGCTGCCGGCACAATTGGTGACTGCGAAATAATTTGAGTAGGGTGGGCTGCGGCCCACCTTATTTTTTTGAGGCGGTGGTTCTTTTTTTTTACCGCAGATGTAGGCGGATGGACGCGGATGGACGCGGATGGGATTGCGGGCGATCGTTCTTAAGGGCGATCGCTTTCTGATTTATCTTTTTTCTGTTCTTGGCGTTCTCGAACAGATTTCGTCAGCAGGTACGTTGCCAAACTGCTAACGGATCTGCTGTCTTCTTCTGCCCATTCTTCGAGAGCTTTTTGAATCTCTTCTGGCAAATATGCGGTAACTCGTCCCCGTGAAGCCATTCGTTGTACTGCAAAACATTTCAACAAACTCCATCTTACGCCGTGGTCATCGCTTAAGGGCGATCGCTTTCTGATTCTTCCTTTTTCTGCTCTTGGCGCTCTCTGACTGCTTTAGCTGCCACATGGGATAGCAGGTTTGCAAGGGTTCTATCTTCTTCTTCAGCCCATTCGGACAAGGCTTGATGAACGTCTTCTGGCAGGGTAACTGTGACTCGCATTCGTGAAGGCATGGGCTGGCATGGTTTTACTTCAATTGTCTTCAATTTTACACTCCAACACCATTTGATCGGTTTTTGTGTCATTTGATGTCAATGGCATCAAATTATGCTATTAGTGTATATAAGGCTCAGGCCTTAAAACGTCAGAAGCCAGCCCCTCACTGTCCAAGGTTCCGGGCTGGCTCTGGCTCCAAAAATATCAATGGAGACGAGTTCTATGTTGACATACAAAGACCGCTTGTGTTGTTGGGCGATCGCCCGTCTGTTACCGACTCAGCAATGGATTATTGTTGCCCGCTTCCGCAGTCGTTCAGATGCAGACGGGCATTTTCAGTTTTTGCGACAAACTATACCCCACGTTAAGTTTGAGGTTGTGTTCGATTCCAGTGGGGAAAGTCACCGTTTATCCGCGACCTGCCGCCCTTCCAATTCCGTCACCAGCGCGTTATAAAGGGTAATTTTCGCGGCAACTTCGGTTAACTAAAGATGTGCGATCGTACTTTTTTTGATAAGTGCGATCGCTTTTACGAAGTAAGTCCCAAATTTTCATGGTAAAATCATAGTACCGATAAGTCTATTCACTCGACAATATCCGATTATTATTTAAGAATATGCGATCGAAACTAGAAATTACCGAGCAACACAAAAAGGTTGATGCTGCGGAAGCCGAAATCCGCGACAAGCAGCAGCTAGTTAATTACGATACCAAAGAGTATCCAGTCGAAATACTCGTTCAAAAATATATGGAAGGAAAGGATGATGATACCAATGAGTTGTTCATCCCCGACTACCAACGTGAAATGGCTTGGGATGACGCAAGGCAGTCAAAGTTTATTGAGTCTATAATTTTGGGTCTGCCAATACCTTATATTTTTGTTGCTGACATCCATGAGGACGAAAACGATGAAGCCCGTTTAGAAATAATAGATGGTACACAACGCATTCGGACTCTAACTAGATTTATCAATAACGAATTAACATTGACAGATTTAAAGAAAATACAGAGTTTAAATGGATTTAAGTTTGCTGATTTGTCCCTAGCCCGTCAGAGGCGCTTCAACCGCACTACACTTCGGATGATTCAACTAACTGAAAGTGCAAATGAGGAAGTGCGAAGAGATTTATTTGAACGCATTAATACAGGTAGCGTCGAGCTAAACGAGATGGAAAAGCGCAGAGGCATACAGCCCGGCCAGTTTCTCGAACTGATTGAGGAACTATCGAAACATGACAAGTTCCGCAAATTATGCGCTTTTTCTGAGTCTGCTATTCGCAGACGCGAACCGCAAGAATTTGTGTTGCGTTTTTTTGCATTTTTAAATAACTATGAGAAGTTTAATAGTAAGATAAACATATTCCTTGATGAGTATCTGAAGCAAGTAAATGCAGATCCGAAATTCGATCGCGAAAAAATGCGGGCAGAATTCGAGTCAATGCTAAATTTTGTAGAAAAATATTTTCCTCAAGGATTTCGTCAAGGTAAAAATGGCGCAAGAACAACAACTCGGATTAAATTCGAGTCTTTGGCTGTCGGTGTTGCTTTTGCTTTGAGAGAAACCAGCAATCTTGAGCCAAAGTCAACAGAATTGCTCAATTCACAAGATTTTAAGAATTACACAAAATCTGATGCTAGCAGTTCTAAAAAGAAAGTAGCTTCACGCATTGAATATGTCCGCGATCGACTGCTAGGCCAAAAATGAATACTGTACTCTTAGATTTCAATACACGCGCCCAAGAGGTAGATGATTACTTCATATTTTTAGAGAACTTAATCAAACAAACCACTAAGTTAGCTGTCGCCGATAGTGCTGGACAATATCAAATACAAAGTCTTAATCCTGAGTTGGCAAAAACTCTAAAAGCCAATGGCTTGTTGTTATTGTATAACTTAGTTGAATCCACTATGCGAAATGCCATTGTAGCCATATTTGATGAGTTAAAAAATCAAGCAATCTCCTTCGATCAACTCAAACCAAAAATCAAAATGATTGTTCTTCAAAATCTTAAAAACCGTTCTCCTGAGAAAATTCATTTAGAAATTAATCAAATATCTACAGACATCATCATAGCTACATTTGACGGCAAAAAACTATTTTCAGGGAATGTGGATGCTAGGTTAATTAAAGAAATAGCCGAAAAATACGGTTTTTCATATCAAACAGACTTTGCTAAGACAAAGAACGGGGAAAACCTTGTAGATATTAAAGACAAAAGGAACGACTTAGCCCACGGAGATAAGTCTTTTAAGGAAGTGGGGCAAGGTAAGACTATTGAGGATCTTTTAGAGATTAAAGAGGAAGTCATAGAATATCTACGTCAAATACTGCAGAATATTAAAATTTATCTTGACAATCAAGAGTATTTGGAAGTAACTACAGGTAATCCTTAATTTTAGGCTAAGAAACCGGGTTTCTCGGATGATTTAGGTAGGGTGGCGAGATATCTCGGAAGAAACCCGGTTTCTGGGAATGATGTGAAGGCTACTTCCGCACCATCACAGACTTAATTACAGCATTCGGGTGATACTTATTAGTCTGATAAAATCCCCCTTTACCAGCCCCGTAAACCCCCCCAAATTGTTTCCCATCAGCCTTGGCAACAAACATAATGTTTCTAGTGGGTTGCTTGGCAAATACAACCCCTTCTCTCATTTCATTATCCACGTTATAAGATAAAGTAGCCTTGCCGTAAATGGCCTCAGCTTGTTTCAAAGTCATTCCCGGCCCCACGCCCTGAACTGTTTTATAATTAGAATTCTCAGTCATTAAAAGTTCAATGACATCGGTATCTTTCAGCTTTGTCCCCGCAGCGTAGATAATCCGATATTGCACTTTTCCCGATCGACTAACTGCCACAGAATCAAAGTCTACCATAAAAGGAGACTCTACCTTAAACTGCGCCGTGGAACCCAGAGCCTTTTTCAATTGTCCGAAAGTCATCCCCACCTTCGCCGCTCCAATTGTGCGATCGGAAATTGTTAAACTTGCAGCAGGTGTTTTTTGAGCAGCATTTGCCGTTTCCCCCAACTTATTTGCACCCCCAGGCGCAACAGCGGAACCCGGAACCGAAATTAAGGTGAGGTAACTGCCGATCGCCAGCAAAGCAGCTATCATTGATCCAGACAAAACTTTAAGATTCAACATGACTAATTCTCCTAGATTTCAAATGCGACTATCTACCCGCCTCTTTTTGACTATCCTGGGCCTCACCCTCCTAGTTTGGATTCTCAGAGGTGTTGGGATATTGACATTCATTCCCGGTGGTGTTATCTGGATACTGATTTTGTTGTCTTTTGTTGCGGGTATCCTCAGCACTTTACTCCGTCGGTAAGCCAGCATCCGGCAAATAACAAATAAGAATTAACAATTAAAACTTAACAATTTATTTTAATTTTGATTGTTTCATTGCCTTTCCCACTGTCACATTCAATTGAGCGCCGATCAGCATCACCAAAGAAGAAAGATCGAGCCACAGCAGCAACACAATAAAAGTTCCGATCGTGCCGTAAGTCCAAGTGTAATTGCCCAAGTGTAAAACATAAAACCGAAATAAAGCTGAAAATAGCGCCCACAAAATAGCAGCAAAAACAGCTCCCGACAAAATAGGAATATCTGGTTGACGGCGGCTAGGCCCGTAGCGGTAAACAAAGGCAAAAGTCAGTGATACAATTCCCAAAGAAATCGGCCACCGCCACCGCCGCCAAACACCTAACAGTTGCGACTCCAAAGGGCAATTGTCGGTGAGGAGCAAGCAATTTTGGACATCTTTTAAATCGCAATTGGCGACGGACTCCAGCAGGCAACTTTGGCGGGCAATAGCTTGTACAATTAAGTCGCTGACAAAGACTACTCCCGATGCCAGAATCAATAGTATAATTGTGCCGACACTCAGCGCCAGAGAAATAAGTTTTGCTTTCCAAAATGGTCGAGTTCGATCGCTAGGGATTTCATGGATGCGATCGAGTGCAGCCATCGCCGCGCTCATTACTCCAGAAAATGCCCAAATCGCTCCAAGAAAGCTCACCGAAAACAGCCCTTTACTGCGAGTTAACAAAATTTCTTTGATTAAGCCACCAATCAACTTCCGCACGTCATCGGGTATAATTTCGCCCAAAAGACGGGCGATTTGATAAAGTGTTGACTGCAAAGGTTCAAACAGAGCGATCGCAGATAAGATAGCCAACAGCCCCGGAAACAGCGCCAGCATAGAATTGTAGGCCATTTCCGCAGATAGCCCCGGTAAGCGCTGTTCTCCTGCCTTCGCGGCGACTTCCTTGAGTGTGCCCCAAGTCAAACACCTACAAAACAGCCAAAAACCCCCAAATTTCCGTTTGAGAGCTCGAAGCAGCCTCAAAAATGCCTTAAACAAAGCTAAAATCAGGTAGCGCAACCAGTAAAAAATGTTCATAGCGCACAGGCAAGGGGGCGAAAGATGAGGTACACAAGTCGTTAATTAGTTAAGCCATTATCAACTCGCAATTGCCAATTCCCAATTCCCAATCTAAAATCTAAAATCTAAAATCTAAAATCTAAACTCTAAAATCAATATTATGGCTCAGGATGTCAGACAGTGGTTAGATGAAATCAAGCGGCTGCAACAGCAGTTAACAGAAGTTTCGCGCGATCGCGATGAGGCAGGTGAAAGTGCTGCTCAGTGGCGCCAACTCTACAATACTGAAGCTGAGCAGCGGCGGAATGATGCTAAATTAACTCAGCAAAGCATCGCTTCTCTGGAAGCACAAATAGAGCAATTACAAAATTTTTCCCCCATTATGCCCGAAGGCGACGATGCTGGAGTTGCTCGCCAGCAGGAAGTCGAACAACTCCAAACAGTAGGCGAACTTAAAGCTAAGTTAGCAGAAGTTCTTCAAGAGCGCGATCGGGCGATCGAACAAGTTAAACAACTCACTCAAGCCCTCAAACAAGAAGAAGCCCGTCACGCCGAAACTAGCAAAAATTTAACTAGCGCCCTCGGAGATGCTGTTGACTTGCTCACGAAAGCCCAAAATCCTGCCCCTGCAAAAACGGAGACAGTATATTCTTTAGAAATAGTACCTACTCGCACTGCAAATCCTGGCGAAACTGCTCTGGAAATCCGCCAAACTTCCGCCCCAGGCAAAAATTCCGCCCAACTTCCACCTTCTAAAAATCAGTTACTCGATCTACCGCCCTTTGGGAATTAGGAGTTACAAATTCAGGAATTTTCGGCATGGCCAGTCTCCTTAGCAGGTGGGATTTAGTCAGCAATGCGTTGTTTTTGCCTTAACTGCAATTAGGCTGCATTAATCTATCAGCTTTTTTATTATTCCGCACCTACGGATAATCTACTAATTGATGTAACTGTACTATATCCCAACCTATAATCCGCATTCAAAATTTTGAGGACTGCCAAAAAATCTTCCTCGCGTCGTACTCACCTACAGTCTTTAGATAGAACTTAATCGAGCTAAATTTTACTACTATCGACAACGATTGATGCGCGAGGAAACTTCATGAGGGCAGAGATATCCCTAGTCTGGAAAAAGATTCAGAGCATGATCGACGGCTTTCTGATCGTGCTGCCTAATATTGTGCTGGCGTTAATTGTCTTTGCAATTTTTTATTTTGTGGGTCGGCAAATTAAGAGAGTGGTCAGGCGAGTTACCCGCAAGCACCACCAAGCTCGAAATTTGGGGCTGGTGTTAGGACGGTTAGCTCAGAGTCTGATCGTTCTAGTTGGTCTATTTATTTCTCTTTCGATTATAATTCCCACATTGAAAGCTGGCGATTTGGTGCAACTGCTGGGAATTAGCGGGGTGGCAATTGGTTTTGCCTTTCGCGAGATATTGCAAAACTTCTTAGCAGGTATCCTAATTCTGTTGACGGAACCGTTCCGAATCGATGACCAAATTGTGTTTAAAAACTTTGAGGGAACGGTAGAAAATATTGAGACGCGCGCTACAACAATCCAAACCTATGATGGTCGGCGGATTGTCATTCCTAATGCCGAATTGTTTACGAATACGGTGACTGTGAATACTGCTTTCGATAAACGCCGCATGGAATACGATATTAGTATTGGTTACGGCGACGATATTGACCAGGCTAAGCAGTTAATCCTGGAAGCATTGCACAGCCTGAAGGAGGTTTTGAAAGCTCCTGCACCCGATGTACTGGCGATGGATCTAGGAGAAAGTACGGTCAATATCCGCGTTCGGTGGTGGATTGCTCCGCCGCGCCGAATTGACGATCTGCGATCGCGCGACAAGGTAATTTGTGCTATTAAAAAAAAGCTATATGTGGAAAACGGCCTCGATTTGCCTTATCCCACGCGCAACATCTTGTTGTACGATCAAACCGAAGAAACCGATGGCGATCACTCCCAGCAACGTGAAGGATGGCCAGTAGACAAAGGTAAAGTTCCGAAACCTCGTCGTATTAGTAACTCTGTGCGAAAACTGACGCAAGGGCGATCGCAACAAGACGGCAACAGAAAATCTTAACAGCATCACCAGTCATGCCAAATGTCAAGCTGAGCAAACTTTGGGAGTCGCTGCACTTGGCTCGTGCAACCGGAATTGATCTCACTCGCCGAGGGATTAAATGAGTAACAAACCAGGATTGATATCAGGCATAACTTTCAAGCAAAAACCACTGTTCGATTGCCATAAACTAAAACACGATTTTGTAAATGATATCGCACCGCTCTTGCTAACACAACCCTTTCTAAATCTTTACCTTTGCGAACCAAATCAGACACTTCATCGCGGTGACTGACGCGCACAACATCTTGTTCGATAATCGGGCCAGCATCTAAATCTGGTGTAACATAGTGGGCTGTTGCACCGATAATTTTTACCCCTCTTTCATAAGCCCTTTCGTAGGGATTTGCACCCACAAACGCGGGTAAAAATGAATGGTGAATATTAATCACATTGGGAAATTTTCTGATAAAGTCTTGACTCAAGATTTGCATATATTTAGCCAAAACTACTAAATTAATCTTATACTTATTAAGAATTTCTAACTGTTGTGCTTCTTGAATAGCTTTATTATCTTTAGTAATGGGAATATACTCAAAGTCGATACCGTATTGTGCCGCAAGAGGCTTTAAATTTTCATGGTTGCTGATAATCAGCGGAATTTCACCTCTGATTTCTTGCGCTCGCTGTCGCCAAATCAAGTCTAATAAACAGTGATCTTGACGGCTTACCCAGATTGCGATGCGTCGAATTTTATGAGAGAAATGCAATTGCCAATTGGCTTGTAAGTCCTTAGCAATTTCACTAAAAGCAGGTGTTATTTGTTCGGTGGTTAAGTCAAAATCATCTAATTGCCATTCGAGTCGGCTCAGAAATAATCCGGCGGTAAAATCCGTATGGTGATCTGCGTGGATGATATTGCCGTTGTGGGACGCGATAAAATTGGCAAGTAAGGCGACGAGTCCTTTGCGATCGGGACAGGCAATTAACAGGGTTGCAGTAGGTTTGGTCATCGTAGAATGGTTAAAGTATATCGATCTGCTGAATACCGCATCTTTACCTATTTAGATCGAGCTAACTGCTGGCAGTATCTTCATCCAAATTATCGAGACGTTTTTGCAGCCCATCGCGAATATAGCGAATGCGCTCTTTATGAGGTTCCATCCCCAAAAATCGATTGTATGTTTTCAGTGCCTCTTGCCAATTCTTGAGTGATTCCTGTCTCTCAGATAATTTTTCTTGCACATCACCCAGACTCATCAGCGCACTAGCTTTGCATTTGAGAGCCCTGGTATCATCCGGTTGAATAAGTAAAGCAGCATCGAAGGCAGCGATCGCATCAAAGTAAGACTGTTTTGCCGTCTCAAATTCACCTTGCTCTTCTTGTAAACCACCTAGATTTCCCTGCATAATCCCTTTGGCGACAGGATCATAATTATTCATGATTATCATTCAATGCAATAAATTAAACATAATTATAAACTGCGATCGAATCAAAAGCCGTAAAATCTATCTTGCGTTTTATCTTCTTTAATCGGTATCAATCCGAAATCGTTTCTGACTGCGGGGATTGGTTAGTAAATTTTCGGTTCCTCGTCCTTAGAATCTGCCCATTCTCGTTCCCAGGCAGAGCCTGGGAACCAGTTATATCCGACTTAAAAAACCCCAGAGGATACAAAGAACATTACCGAAAACTGCCAACTAACTTATTAAAATCCCATCGCCCCAGCTACTGCATCCAAAGTCGGAGCAATGCCGCTTTTAAATTGATTGTTGCTGTGATTAATGGCGGTATCCGGGTCTTTCAAACCGTTACCAGTTAGCACGCAAACCACCGTCGCCCCAGTCGGAACTTGGTCTTTTACCTTCAGCAAACCGGCCACAGAAGCCGCACTCGCAGGTTCGCAGAAAATTCCTTCCTGTGATGCTAACAAACGGTAAGCGTCGAGAATTTCGGCGTCGGTGACTGCGGCAAAACTGCCGCGGCTGGCTTCGGAAGCTGCGATCGCCTGTTTCCAGCTAGCGGGGTTGCCGATCCGAATTGCTGTCGCCAGGGTTTCTGGGTGCGATACCGGTGAGCCCGTTACCAACGGCGCAGCTCCGGCTGCTTGAAATCCCATCATCTGCGGCAAGCGCGAACATTTTTTGGCTTGGTGGTATTGACAAAAACCCATCCAGTATGCTGTGATGTTTCCCGCATTTCCCACCGGAATGCACAGCCAGTCGGGGGCGTCGCCTAAAGCGTCCACCACTTCAAAAGCACCGGTTTTCTGACCTTCCAAGCGGTAAGGATTCACCGAATTTACCAAGGTCACGGGATAGTTAACAGCCATTTCGCGGACAATTTCTAAGGCGCGATCGAAATTTCCGCCAATCGAAATTACTTCCGCACCGTAAAGCAAAGCTTGCGCCAGCTTGCCCAAAGCCACGTAACCTTCGGGAATTAACACGAATGCTCGCATCCCCCCGCGTCTGGCGTAGGCGGCGGCGGCGGCCGAAGTATTGCCGGTACTGGCACAAATTACGGCCTCCGCACCAGCTTCCTTTGCCTTGGAAATCGCCATTGTCATCCCCCGGTCTTTGAAACTACCAGTGGGGTTGAGGCCGTCGTATTTCACCAGGACGCGCACGTCTCGACCGATGATAGAGGCGATCGCAGGTGCTGGAATCAGGGGAGTATTGCCTTCTTGGAGGGTTACTACCGGCGTGGTTTCCGTCACCGGCAGGTAGGGGCGATAAGCTTCGATCAAGCCGGGCCAGCCGTAGCGTTTCGGCTCGGCTGCGCGGGCAGCGGAGTTAGCAGCGGAGTTAGCAACAGAGTCAGTAGCAGGTAGAATCAGGGTCACGATGTCAATGGTTTTAGGCAATGGCCAAAGAATTTACACTAATTTTAGCTCGATCGGTTAATTTGATGTTTAATACGATCGGTTCAGGTTAAAGTAACTTAATGGTGTGAATGTGTAGATATGTCTACTCAATTACTAATGTCAAATAATTCATCCACTCTTTCTCGGCCTCAAGTCACCGCGAGCAACCCCGAAATGGCTAGTTCTTCTACCCTATCGACCACTTTTGCCCGCAAAGTAGATTTGGTGAAGTGCCCCTACCAAGCAGATCAGCAAGTCAAGTTCCTGCACTTGCAAGCAGAAATCGAATCCTTGCTGCTGGAAGTGCAAAGCCTCAAACAGCAACGCTCGATCGCTGGCTTGCGGGAGATCGACCCCATTGCGGGCAGCAACAGCAATTAGCAGACAACAGTCGCTAATGCTAATTGTCCTGCCCCTGTGTTATAAAAACAAAGGTTTTGCTACCCGCAGTGTTTTTTGCCGAAAGTGCTAGAAATTCCTAACTGCGGATAGCGATCGCTAGCTTTTGCTAAAACGCGCTTGCCTACAGCTCAACTCGTCTGCTGCTTGCTGGCAACGAGCTGACATTTTACGGCGCTTTTTTATTGCGCTAATTTGTTAAGCCATCCTCATGGCATACGGAGAATCGAAATCAGTTTATGACAGCATCGATCGAAAAACCACTAAATTTGACATCCGCAAGTGACACCTCCAACCTGCGCCTCAAAGATATTCTCAAAACCCTGCCGCGGGAAGTATTCGTCAAAAACCCCCGCAAAGCTTGGACAAAAGTAATCGTCAACGTTTTGCTCGTTGCTGTCGGTTATTGGGGCATAGCAGTCTCTCCTTGGTTTCTACTACCCCTAATGTGGATTTTCACAGGAACCGGATTAACCGGTTTTTTTGTGATCGGCCACGACTGCGGGCACCGGTCATTTGCTAACCGCCGCTGGGTAAACGATTTAGTCGGACATCTCGCATTTCTGCCGTTAATTTTTCCGTTTCACGCATGGCGGCACGGGCACAATTACCACCACAAGCACACCAATAAACTTGGCGAGGATAATGCTTGGCACCCGATGACAGCAGCAGACTACGCTGCTGCGCCCAAGGCTTTACAAATAGCTTATAGTTTAATATTTGGTCCAATGTGGTGGATCGGCTCGATCGCCCACTGGGCCAAAGTACACTTTATGTGGTGGCGGTTCAAAGGTCAACAGAAACAAGAACAAGTGCGGTTTTCAGTTTTTGTCGTTTTAATCGGTGCTGCGATCGGATTCCCGATTTTAATTGCAACCACAGGCATTTGGGGATTTGTCAAATTTTGGTTGATGCCCTGGCTGGTTTACCATTTCTGGATGAGCACTTTTACGATCGTCCACCACACAGCACCAGATATTTCATTTAAAGAACCCGAAGAATGGAACGAAGCCCAAGCGCAACTGTCGGGAACAGTTCACTGCGATTATCCCCGCTGGGTAGAGTTTCTGTGCCACGACATTAACGTCCACGTTCCCCACCACCTTTCGACTGCTATTCCCTGGTACAACTTGCGCCTCGCCCACAGCAGCTTAAAGGAAAATTGGCAAGATCATCTCTACGAAACAAAATTTTCTTGGTCTTTAATGAAGCGGATTGCCGACAACTGTCACTTGTACAATCCCGCTGGTGGCTATCAAACATTGCAGGAATTTAACGCTAAAACAAAGTAAGTTTTAAACGCGATAAATGCCAGAAAAACCCGGTTTGTCAAACACAACCGGGTTTTTCGATATTACAATCCGTAGCTTGTGTAAGGTGCGGAATGCGTCAATACGGTTCAGTTAAAACTATTTATTCCTAGGAGATCCCCCTAAATCCCCCTGATTGTTGGGGGACTTTGAGTAAGTTCTTGTCCCCCCCTTTTTAAGGGGGGCTAGGGGGGATCGAGCTTAACTGAACCGTATTGAGGAATGCGTACCCTACTGTCAATATCACAATCCGTACCATTATTAAATCAGTCATTCCCAATCTAAAATCTAAAATCTAAAATCTAAAATCTAAAATCTAAAATCGAATGACTTTCAATCCCAATAACTGTCGCAACGAAAGTGAAGTAGAAAGCAAACTCATTGTCAGCTATCTGCTACCAAAACTAGGCTATACGCCCGACACTTGGCACCAAGAAATAGCATTTGGGAATATTCGTCTCGACTTCCTCTCATTTGCCACCCAAGTTATCCCCATAGTAGTCGATGCAGACTCACCGATGAGTGTAGTTATGGAGGCTAAACATCCGAAGGAAAATTTAGACCGCCACCTGCGAAAACTCACTCGCTATTTAACAAGTTTGAGCATCCGCTATGGTCTCATAACTAACGGTAAAGAAATTAGAATTTACCAAAGAGTTGCCGATGATATTCAGCTAGTCTTTAAGTGTGCTGGAAAAGACCTTGAAAAGAGAATTGATGAAATTATCGCTTTAATTGGCAGAGATCGTTTAAAATTTATAAAAAATCCCGATAATCTCGAACTGGAAGATAGTAAAATTAACTTGGTTAGTCCTGAGTTAATTAGCGAAGTCCCAGTACAGCCCAACAATCCCGCCACCGAAGAACCTGAGACAAGTCAAATCTCTGAACCGGAACAAATACCTGAAAAATATCCAGTTAAGCCTCAAGTTAAATCCGATGTAACCGTTCCCCAAAAAAGGCAAAATAGTATGAAAATCATTGCAGTTTACCATAACAAAGGTGGCGTTGGCAAAACTACAACTGTCGTCAATTTAGCTGCTGCGCTGAGCAAGAAAGGTAAAAGAGTCTTGGTAATAGACTTAGACAGTCAAGCCAATACAACCTTTGCCACAGGATTAGTCAAATTTGAGGATGAAGAACAAGATGATTTGAAACATAGCAACATTCTTCATGTTTTACAACAGGAAGATGGTTACTCGATCGCCGAAGTAGCTCGCAAGTCTAATTTTTGTAATCCCCCAATAGATGTGATTCCTTCTCATATTGATTTAATGCAATATGAAACCGAAATCAATAACCTAGATTACAGCCGAATGATTTTAATTCAAAAACTAGCAGAAGTACAGGATAAGTATGATATTGTACTGATCGATACGCCGCCCTCTTTAAATTTTTACGCTAGAGTTGCCCTGAATTCATCAGATTATGTAATTATTCCTTCTGATTTAAAACCTTTTGCTAATCAAGGACTGATTAATGTCAAGGAATTTATCAAAAAAGTTAATGGATTCAAAAAAACAATTGGCAAGAAACCACTAGAAATTTTAGGCGTTCTCCCTTGCAAAATCTCAACTAATGTTAAATTTGTACAGTACAGTTTGCCCAAGCGGAGGGAAGCAATTCCCAAACGGTACGACCTTGAAATCATGGACAGCGTAATTTATGAGAGAGACGATTTGGCAAAGTGTGCAGAACAATTTCAAATCGTGGGAAATATGGAAATCGCCGATCCGATTTCAGTGCTAGACTTTAAGCCTGATTGCATCGCATCCCAAGAATTTGAAATGCTAGCACTAGAAGTTTTGGAAAAAATAGGTAAAAACTAATGAAAAAATTATTTCCGTCACTGGTTGCAGTGAAAAGAATTACATCCGCCGTTCCCCGTTCCAATTTTGCAGAGGCTGATTTGGATAAATTAGCGAGACTGATTTTAGAGTCAGGAGGATTGATTAATCCGATAATTGTCCGCCGAAACGGTATGGATGCTTACGAAATAGTAGACGGAGACTTTGAATACTATGCGGCGGCGAGAGCAAAGGAAATAGAACCTCTCAAAGGCGAGACAATCGGAGCATTCATCCTGGAAGAAGAAAATGAAGAACTTCTCCTCGAACAACTTGAAATTCGCAGAAAAACCGCAATCACTGAGAATCCAATTGTAAGTGTGGTTCCGCAACAGTCCTCCAGCTTTGAACAGCGGCTGACCAATATTGAAACTCGATTGGAAAACAGAATTAATGAATTGAAAGCCGAGTATACGCGGGAAAAACAGGCGCTGATAGAGAGGGTTAAAGAAGTTGAAAGCCGCCTTCCCAAACCTGTTCCGCTGTTGGAAGCACTCAACACTCAAAAGGAATCCCAACTGAGCATAAATTTGAAAAATGCTGGGATCACATCTCAAACAATGAGAAACAACATCATCACACAGCGAGATTTGGAGCCATTTACCTCATTTGAGAATGTGGTGAAACGCATTAAAGGGTTAGGAGATAAAACAATGATTAAGGTCATTGACAATTGGCAAAGATATTTATAAGCTTTCAGCCATCAAAATTGCATTTTTGGGGCGTTGCTCAAAGCCAATGCGACAAACGTTGAAAAACCCGAATGACTCGGCGGTTGAAACCGATCCTACACAAACTTTCGTCCCTCTCGGTTGAGACTAAAGAATAAGGGCGATATTAAAGCTGGCTTTCGTATAAATCGAAATTGCGATCGTAATTCGCAACGTCAGCCCGATCGCCCTGATGCCAAAAAAAGTAAAAAAGTAAAGATGAGTAAAGCAGTGTATGCTTGGTGTCCCGCAGGCAGTTAAACTCATCACAGTCGCTTTTTTAGGAATTGCAGTAACTTTTGCCGATCGGGCTGTCACCGCACAGCCAGCCGCACAGTTACAGCAGCAACGGCATATCTCCCCCAGATAACCGAGTTCGATCGCAGACTTGGAAGACTCAGCCCAAGAAACCCTTTAACTTACCACGGTCTGGGTAAGGTGTTTGTCTCGCACCTTACAATTTGAGTTCTTGGGTTAGTCCTGCATCCCTTAAAACGCCGGCTGTAAAGTGCAAACATACATAAATACCTACACAGCAGATTTTAATGACAAAAGGGGACTTGTAACAAGATGGATCGATCGTCCGATCAAAACCGAATAGTTGAATATTTGCGGATTAAGCCCATTAGTCACAGTCAGATTTACACTTCCCAAATAGCAGTACCAGAGCCTCAGCGGGGCGAAATTCCTCGCGAACGTCGCGAAGCTCTCAGGAGAAGTCTGATCGAGCAAGGCAGCAACTTAATTCCTTTAATTGTACGCCCTACCGAAGCTTACAGCAACGAAGAAGAATATGAAGTGGTCTGCGGCTCAGATTGGTGTATTGTTGCTAAAGAACTTGGCATCGAGCAAATGTGGGCCTGGGTATTTGAAATGACCGACGAGGAGGTCGCTGTTGCTCAAGCTGAAATGGAACATTTAGCTCCGCAACCGACTCCTAAAACGGCACAAATTGAGACTCTACTGCAACAATTTGAGCTATCATTTCAAAAAAAGATAGATAGTCTAACAAAACAAATAGAACAATCTGTTAAAAAAAATGAAGACCTGCTAAAAAAGCACGTAAAAGCTCTAACTGAGCAGAACTTTGAGCGTAATCAAATAGAACAGATTAAGCATTTGCTCGAACAAGTAGAAAAAGCATTTCATGAAAAGGTAGATAAAATGGCTAAAAAAATTGAACAATCGAGCAGCAACCGTCCGCCAACATCGGTTGTTATTTCTGAGGTAAATCTTGAAGGTGCTTTGAGACAGTTGGATGAACTGGAAAAACTGCTATCAATAAAATTAGAACGCACAGTCGAAACAATTAATCAGTTTGTTTCCGACGCCATTGAAGAAGTAGAAAATGACCTGAAAAATCAAATCAAAACGCTCCGCCACCAACTGGGAGCCACAGCTACGCACTCAGAAATACAGCCCGATGCACCGCCGAAGAAGCAGTCAAAAACGCAGCCGAAGAAGCAGTCGAAAGCACAGCAGAAACCTCAGTTACCGCAGTTGCAGTTGGAGTTGCCGTTTCCGTCCCCGTCCCCAGAGGATGACTACGAAAGTCTTTCGCTGAGACGCTTGAAGGCGATCGGCAAAGACAGGAAAGTGCGGGGCTACGCGCGCATGAAACGACCGGAAATTCTGGCGGCTCTCAGACAAACTGACGGTCAATAAAACGATAATTGCTAATAGTTAAAGACTAATTGTTCGCTGTTCGATCGCGTTTTTCGGCAAAAAGCGCGATCGGGCTTTCAGAATAGTGATCGGCAGAGATATGAAAAGCTTGCTAAAATAGACACACAACCTCTTACTCCTCACCCAGCAGCCATGTCCGCAACCGCAGAATTAGCTACTACCCAAGAAATACCAGAACAAGAGATACCAGAAAATGTTATCTTTCCTTCAGGCGATTTATACAGTGACGAACCTCCCGTGGAAACAGAACTGCATCTCCGACAAATAATCCTACTCCTCAACTGTCTAGAATGGGTATGGCGAGATAGAAATGATTTCTATGCTGCTGGAAACCTCACCATTTATTACAGTCCCAAGCAACTCAAATCGAAAGACTTCCGAGGCCCAGACTTTTTTGTGGTACTCGGAACAGAAAGAAAAACTCGGAAAAGCTGGGTAGTTTGGGATGAAGACGGAAAGTACCCTAATATTATCATAGAAATCCTGTCTCCCAAAACAGCGGATATAGACAAAAACTTTAAAAAACAACTCTATCAAGATACTTTTCGCACTCACGACTACTTTTGGTTTGACCCAGAAACTTTAGAATTAGCTGGGTTTCATTTACTTGACGGGGAATATCAACCGATCACACCGAACGAATCCGGGCATCTGCGGAGTCAACAACTCGATTTGAGTCTCGGAATTTGTGGCGGAAAATTGCGTTTCTTTACAGCAGAAGGAGAGCTTGTCCCTACTCCTGAAGAGGTTGCAGGAAGGGAGATTCAACGAGCCGATCGCCTGGCCGCGAAACTGCGAGAATTAAATATTGATCCCGATACAATTTAGCGATCGTCCTACTCACAAAAACACGGTTTACTGTCGCGTGTATCGGTGCTTCACCCCAATCGGAAAATACTCCGCATCGCCCATCGCAGTTAATGTCACCACAGGTAACTGATATTCTGGCGGCACGTAATTAGCAAATTCGCTGTTTAGCCGCCGCAATTGCGCGAGAATTGAAGATGCGATCGCCTGCTGCATCTCCTCGTCGCCCTCCACCCCCGCTGCTAATTCCACAACCACCGATAAAAAGCGATTTTGATCCGCATCTTCCTTGACTTGCAATACAAATTTTCCCGTTACCCATTCCCGAATCGTGGGAACTTCTAAACCTACGGTGACATTTTCTGGGTAAATGTTAGCACCGAAGTAGGAAACGGTAAAGTGCGATCGCCCGAATACATAGACAAATGGCAAGCAGCGAATTCCTCTGGGGAAATCAGAAACTTTCATACCTGCTGCTTGCTGCAAACTTGCAACAGGGTTAAATCCCCATTCAGCCAAAAAATTAAGCATTGCTTCGTAAGAAATTAAACCGCCATTATCCGAGATATGATAGCGTATTAGCGGGATACCGTTGTCGCCAGAAAATAACAACGTGCCGTCATTATTCACTTCAAAAAAGCGGCTTTTCGGATCATACTGCACCAGCGTTGGCAACCGCGATTCCCCGAATAAATTGCGTGCTGCTTCTGGATTGTTGGCTAAAAAGCGGCGGATGCAAATGCTCAGCGGTGTCTCGTTGCCCAAAACGCCCGCATCGGCAGTACCGTAAAGGCTCGCAGAGTTGTAATATAGATTGTCAGAATTAGTGCGATCGCTCACCAAACTCCGCCATTCTTCGCTAAACACTTCCCCCGCAAACACCATCTTAATTCGATATTTTTGCCACTCCACACCCCCAGCAATTCCGCTATCAATCACATCTTTGATAAACGGCGGATATCCCAACAATACTACTTGCTCGAAATGATCCCCAAGTTCCTGCACAACTCGAAATATCTCAGTCTTATTATTCCCAGGCGTTACAACTGTAACGGGATAACCCTTACTCGCTAGATAGCGGCAGCAATTCGCCGTGTACATTCCCCCAACCCAAGTCCCCAAAGCAAAGCAAATCACAGCTAAAGTTGAGCGAGTATCGGCGGAAAAACTGTCGTGAAATATTTGTTCAAAACGAGCGGCAATTTGCAACTCGTCGCTGATAAAACGCGGCCAAAATGTCGGGTTTCCTGTCGAACCCGATGAAACAGCAATGAAATCGCAAGTTTCTAATTTGCCCTGGTGGCACAACTGAGGTAGCGGGTAACAGCGTAAATAATTCTCTTTGGTAATTAGCGGCAATTTTTGGAAGTCTTCAAAGGTTTGAATTGAGGCGGGATTGATGTTATGTTCAGCTAGGAAAGTCTGGTAAGCTGGTACTGTGGCAGCGACTTTTTGGAAAAGGGCGATCGCCTCGGATTCGGCAACTCGACTCTGCTGGTGTTGCAATCGTTCCTCAAGTGGCGCCCTCAAAAACTCTTCAAACGCCCCAATCGCTCGCTGACGCTGTTCTGGCTGCATGATTTGCTCCTTAAAATGCGTATTGTAAAACTTCGTTGAGTTTGTAAGCACTTATAAGCAATAGTAGTATGATGATATTATCATAGGGGCCGAGTGAAATACGCGCCATCTAAAAAATAAAAGCCTTAAATGCAGTTAACAGAACGACATATCATTAAATCTACGGAACACCGTTTCGCTGAAATTGATCGACTAGCTTTTAAATCCAAGAATCTCTACAATGCCGCCAACTACGTCATTCGTCAGAGTTTTATTTATGGATGGGGCTATGTCGGCTACAACGAAATGAACCGCTTAATGAAGTCTCACGAAGCGTACAAGGCTTTACCTGCCAAGGTTAGCCAACAAATCTTAATGGTGTTGGACAAGAATTGGAAATCATTCTTTGAAGCGGTTAAAGCTTACAAAACGGATTCCTCTAAATTCACTGGTCGCCCAAAACTGCCGAAATACAAAGATAAAACTAAAGGACGAAACATTCTCGTTTACACAATTCAAGCAATTAGCAGCAAACAGTTGAAAAAGGGAATCATTAAACTTTCGGGGGCTGACCTTTCGATCAAAACTAAAATTAATCCCGCTCGAATTTGCCAAGTCAGATTAGTTCCCAAATGCGATTGCTATGTAATGGAGGTGATTTATGAGGAACCGGAGTCCACCTTTAGTGGTGACAACTTTGTAGCTAGCATTGATTTAGGACTGGATAATTTAGCGGCGCTAACTTCAAGTCAACCGGGGTTTACCCCACTGTTGGTTAACGGGCGACCGTTGAAATCTATCAACCAGTTCTACAACAAGCGCAAAGCCAAGTTGCAATGTCAGTTGAAAAGAAATCGCAGAACCTCATGTCGCATTCAGCGTTTAACTCGCTGTCGCCACCAAAAAGTTGATAATTACTTGCATCACACAAGCCGCCTAATTGTTGACCATTTGGTAGCGAAACAAATTGGGACGCTAGTAATTGGTAAGAATGCACAATGGAAAACCGAGATCGATCTAGGGAAGCAAACTAACCAAAACTTTGTCAGCATTCCTCACGCTCGATTAATCGAGATGTTGGATTACAAAGCTCGACTGGTTGGAATCGAAGTAATTGTACAAGAAGAGTCCTACACCTCGCGAGCGAACTTCCTGGGTTTAGACCCAATCCCAGTTTACGGAAAAACTGATAAAGACCCCGTTTTCACGGGCAAGCGAATTAAACGAGGTTTGTACAAAACATCAATTGGTCAATTAATCAATTCTGATGTTAACGGTTCGTACAATATCCTCAGAAAAGCAATCTCAAATGCGTTTAGCAATGGGATAGGGAGCTGCGTAGTTCAGCCGAGGCGGGTCAATCCGCTCAAAGTAAAAGTGAAAGGGGCGGGGCTTGAAGCCTCCCATGTCTATAAATGACTATACTTTTACCAGCTATTTTGCACCTCGATCGCTCAAGATTCAATTAGTAGCGCTAACGCCCGATCGCACATTGGGCTGGACGCTAAAAATTTGAACACACTTTGAGGTCGATCGAAAAAATGGCGCAGTAGATAAACTTCCATAGCACGAAACCGCTGTTTTCACAATAACCACAGGGGATAGCCAAGCTGCCGATCGACTAATCAACACTGACACACTATGGCAAGATTAAATCAGCGATCGCCCAAAACTCCCAGTCTCAGTCAAGCGTGAAAATCCGACGCAGCAAGTTCCAATGAACAATCCCATCTACCCCGGCATAACTCTCAACAACCACTACCGCATCGTCCGCGAATTGGGACACGGAGGCTTCGGACGCACCTACCTGGCTGAAGACGCCCACCGATTTAACGAACCCTGCGTTTTAAAAGAATTTGCGCCCCAAGTACATGGAAGTTACGCTTTACAAAAATCCGAGGAACTGTTCGAGCGGGAAGCGGGAGTGCTCTACAAGCTGCAACACAATCAAATTCCCCGCTTTCGCGAACTCTTCCGCGTCAGTATCAGCGATCGAGGCTACCTATTTTTCGTCCAAGACTACGTGCCCGGTCAAACTTACCGCTTTCTGCTCGACGCCCGCAAGCGTCAGGGTTTGCGGTTCATAGAAGCAGAAATCAATCAATTACTGCTGCAGATTTTGCCCGTGCTCGAATACATTCACTCTTTGGGAGTGATTCACCGCGACATCTCCCCGGACAACCTGATTCTGCGGAGTTCTGACGGGATGCCCGTGCTGATCGACTTTGGCGGAGTAAAACAAGTCGCCGCCACCGTAGAGTCTCTATTCGCTGAGGCTAACGGCACTCTCGCCCCCGCGACTCGCATCGGCAAGCTCGGCTATGCTCCCGTCGAACAGATGCAGATGGGCATTGTCTCTCCCCACAGCGATTTGTACGCTCTGGCGGCCACGGTTTTGGTGTTGCTGACTGGGAAGGAACCCCATCAATTGCTCGACAGCCATACCCTGAATTGGAACTGGCGGGGGGAATGTTCTCTGTCTCCGAATTTGTCCCTGGTGCTGGAGAAAATGCTTGCTCAGGAGCCGAGCCAGCGTTACTCCTCGGCTCGCGAGGTAATGCTCGCTCTCTCCGGCAATCCGCCGTTACAGCCACCTTTGCCACCAGCCCCGGATTTTGGTATCACCCAGCCACCAGATTTCTCGCCTATACCCGTGCCCGCTCCCACACCAAAACTGCCGGGAACTCCGGTGCGAGTTGCTGCTATTGGCAATCAGCAAAAAATGCCTGCTTGGAAAATGGTTTTGTTCGTGGTGGCGGTGCTCTCAAGTATGGGGGGAGTTGGCTGGTTGGCGGGCAATTCTTTGTTAAATCTGCAATCAAAAGTGCAGAAAGTTCCCCAGCCTTCAAGCCCGAAGCAGCAGCAAGAAGATGCTTTGCAAGATCGCTTTGTCAAGCTCAAAATTGACGATCGATTCTATAACGGTTACGTCAACCTTGTGGACGAGACTTTCTATGCCAAATACCCGGAATTGGGGGGACGATTGTTAAAAGAAGGCGAGGAAGATCGCCAGTGGCGCGAAAGATGGCAGAAAATCGGCGAGGAGTTGCTCGACAAGCTGGAAAATCTCAGCAGCGACGCTAGATCACGGTTGGGCACTTACGACACCACTGATATCGATCGCTGGAAAACTGAGGTTAACAAGCTGAATTTGAGTAGTCGGGCTTTGTACGATTTGGCTGATGCTAGGTTCTTTTATTGGTTTCCACAACAGCCGCGCGATCGCAATATCATTGGTTTGCCGATCGGACAAATTTGGCAAGCAATTACCGCCGACGAACTCGAAGCCTTACAAGCTGGAGCAACTGTCGAAAGCGTTGAATTTGACCGCCTATCGAAGAGCAAAAGCCTCGCAGGCAATCTCAAACCCGGAGAAGGGAAAGCTTACATTGCCAGGTTCGCTCAAAATCAAACTTTGCGCGTGAATTTGCAAGCACCGCGCAAATCTACCCTACTGTCAATTTATACTCCGGGGCGGACAAAGGGCGCGCGAGCTTTGCTGGAAGATGCAGAAGGACTTAGTTGGTCAGGATTGCTGGATGATACTGGTTTTTATGAATTCGTGGTAGTTTCTCAAGCATCTGAGCCGATCCCTTACGAGTTGAACCTGACTGCCGAATAACTGCTATTGACAATCAAGCATCCAGGATACCCGCCACGTGATTCATCCGTCCAGAAATAAAAAATCTGTATCCGATAAAGGAGCCCCCGAATTTATCCGTGGGGTCAATGCTAAAATCCAAAATCTAAAATCTAAAATCTAAAATCTAAAATCTGTTGACGCTCTCTATCCACCCAGGCAATAATAAGGTAATACCAATCAGGTAAGTTTTCCTGTTCAAAGAAAGAATATGCTGAGATTCGCGATCGTAGCTTTAGTGACTTTGGGATTAGTATTAGTGACTGCACTAGGTTTACATCCGGCCAATGCGACAGTCAGCAATCCCGAATTTTATGCTTGGAACTTTGCCTCTGTAGGCAGTAGCGAGCTGGTTTGTAAAAAGACCGTGGTAGTTCCGCAAGACCGGATAATTCCGTCATCATCCATGCACGCTGTCAGTATCACTTCTGCAATTGTAGATTCCAAGTTTTGCGCGAATTCCACTAAGCCTGTGAATTAAGGCACCGCATAATAGGATTTCGGGTTAGAGAACCATAATTAAGTTCTCCGTTAATCGATTTTAGATGTTAGATTTACTTCACAGATGAATCTGGGAGATTGAACCTTAATCTAAAATTTTTATCTCTCCACTACTGTTGTCTGAAAGCAAGTATCTTTTTTTGGATGAATCAGGATGCTGCATCCTGATTCATCTATGGAGATAAAACTCTAGTTTTCCGTACAAACACGGACTAATTATGAACAATTAACCGGACATCATATAAGTGATAGTCTGAGTAATTTTCGCCATCGGCGCACTGAAACTGTTCGCTAATTTTTTTATGAGAAATATTGGGGATTTTGTAATAAAAGTTTATCGAACGAGTAGGGCGCAGCAGTTTTCTGCTTTTGAAAGAGATCGAAATTTTCCCAATTTGGGCAGTTCTTTGATTGTGACTTAAGAACCGAGGGAAAATATTCAGCCATTTGGCTAATCATTTATTGGCTAATTGGCCCAATTACTAATTCCCTAGTTTGAGTATGCTAGAGTTAGTCAGGTTCAGATATATAGTGGCATCTGTTATCTAAGTATCATGCTCAAAATTTTGGTAATTGAAGACGACGAATTAATCCGGGAAACTCTTCTGCAACTTCTGGAATCTCACAGCTACCGGGTCATTGCGGCCGAGAACGGTCGAGCTGGGGTGCAGATGGCACTTTCGGAGATACCGGATTTAATTTTGTGCGATGTGCAGATGCCGGAACTCGACGGTTATGACGTGTTGCGGACTCTGCGGCAAAACTCTCTAGCTGCAACAATTCCATTTATTTTCCTCACGGCTCAAAGTGACAAAACCGATTTTCGTCGGGGGATGGAATTGGGGGCAGACGATTACCTGACAAAGCCGTTTACCAAGGCTGAATTGCTGGGAGCCATTGCTTCTCGCGTCTTGAAACGGCAAACTATTACTCAACCGCTGACAGTCGCGCTTCACCAAGCAGAAGCCAGACTCAAAGATTTAGTTAACGACTCCACCAAGGTTACAACTCTCTCTCCTGAAAAGTTTGCTCTCGAAGCTTTGCTGCGCCACGCTTTGGCACAAGGTGAGTTTCAGGTATACTATCAGCCACAAGTGAATATTGCGACCGGTCAAGTTATCGGCGCCGAAGCTTTAGTGCGCTGGCAAAATCCCGATCGAGGTATAATTTCTCCCGTCGAATTTATTCCCTTAGCAGAAGAAACAGGTTTAATTATTCAGATTGGGGAGTGGGTACTGCTTTCAGCTTGCGCTCAAGCCGCTAGTTGGCTGGCTGCAGGGTTTTCGCCCTTTACAATATCAGTAAATTTGTCTGCGCGACAGTTGTCAGACCCGGAACTCAAGGCGCGAATCGTGCAAATATTGGAAACTACAGGTTTAGATCCTGCTAATTTAGAATTAGAAATGACCGAAAGCGCTTTGGTGGAAAATGCGACAGTAGCAGGCGCTACTTTAAACGAACTTAAAGCTCTAGGGATTCGGATTGCTATTGACGACTTCGGCACCGGTTACGCTACTTTAGGATATCTCAAGCAATTTGCTTTTGACAGTTTAAAGATCGATCGAATTTTCGTCCGTAATGCCAACGAAGATGCTCAAAATGCTGCTATTACTACAGCAGTAATTTTACTGGGTCACAGTTTGAACATGACTGTAATTGCTGAGGGAGTGGAAACAGAAGCAGAACTAGATTTTTTGAAACAACATCAGTGCGATATCATGCAGGGGTATCTGTTCAGTCGCCCCGAACCAGCAGCGATAATTGAAAGTATGTTGGTTGCCGACCCAAGTTTGTTCGCGCCGCCGCCAGCAGCACCTGGTCGCGTTGTTCCTTTTGTACCTGTGTCTGAACCCGAAAAATCTAAAAACCTTTCAATGTCGGGTCTAGGAATAGTGTAAGTGTCACCAAAATTTCGGTTTTATAGGATAAAATTCTTTCTTTTACCTTCTATTTTCGGCATAAAAGTTGACGCTTCTTCGTAAAAAGTTGTAGCTTTTGATGATAGGCCAATCAAAGAAAGAGATTGTTCCCCCTATTGCTCTACTGCTTCCCCTTTTAGGCGCTAGGCGCCCCTAATTGGACTATTTGAGAAATTGTGGCGTCTTGAAATTGCAAGCCTTTATTAAGTTGCAGCAGGTAAACTCAATTAAGTTCCTACTTTGGGACTGGCAGTTTCAATAACTGTCCAACTGGAATTGGTGCAAGCCTGTCATGGAAAGAATATTAGTGGTGGACGACGAAGCAGACTGTCAAACAGTCTTAGCAATGTACCTGGAAAGTCAAGGATATCGGGTGGAATGCGCTAATTCAGGGGCTGAGGCGCTCTCGATGTTTGAAAATGCCCCCCCAGATTTGGTAATTTCAGATGTCATGATGCCGGAAATGGACGGGTTTGAGTTTTGTCGCCGTTTGCGAACTACCCGTTTGGGACAGTTAGTCCCCTTTATATTTTTGTCGGGTCAAGGCGAGTTGGAGTCAAAAGTTGAAGGTCATTCGATCGGCGGTGACGATTATCTGGTAAAACCTTTTCAGTCTGAAGAAATCTTAGCTAAGGTAAAAGCGCAGTTAGAGCGCTCTCACCGCATTCACGCCGAGATTGTCCGACTGCTGCAAACTTCTAGCGGTAGGGCGGTGGAACCACAATTTGTGCCAGTCTTGCCAGCACCTGCACCTTTGCCTTTAACACCAGCCGAGGAAAGAGTTTTTTGGGAGGTTATCCAGGGTTATACTAACAAACAAATTAGCGATCGGCTGTTTATTAGCCCCCGGACTGTGCAAGCTCATTTAGGCAGCATTTTCAGCAAATTACAGTTAGAAAATCGTGCCCAGCTTGTGAGATTTGCCCTAGAAAGAGGATACAAACCACCTCAAACTTAACTCGGAGTTCAACCTAGGGTGCGCCAGCCAGCCAGCCAGTCGATTTTAGATTTTAGATTTTAGATTTTAGATTTATTCCAGAGATTCATCTGGGAGCTAAAACTTTAGTCTAAAATTTTGATCTTTCCACGACTTAAGTCGCGGGATTGTATCCGTTTTTGGGCCGGGTTAGTCGATTTTAGATTTTATATTTTAGACTTGAGATTTATTCCACAGATTCATCTGGGAGCTAAAACTTTAGTCTAAAATTTTGATCTTTCCACGACTTAAGTCGCAGGCTTGTATCCATTTTTGGGCGGCGTCAAAAACTCCGGTAGCTGCCAAAATCATGGAGGCTGACGCACTCAGCAGGCAGATTATTCCACATTCAAAACACAATAAGGATAATTAGTTATCACACAAACCCCTGGCCCAAAATTCGTACCCCGGAAGTTGGCACGTTCCAAATCACCCTGCCGCACGTTATTCGCCGCATCAATATTTGTCCCGGCCAATTGAGCCCCAGGAAGCCTAGTATTTGACAAAATAGCATTCTGCAAATTAGTATCACGCACATCCGCGAAAGACATATCCGCTCCGCTTAAATTCGCACGATGCAAATTAACTCTAAACAGCAGCGAACGCCTCAAATCGGCATTCGACAAATTAGCTTGCAGCAGATAGGCTTCGCCCAGATTCGCATTAAAAAGCTTAGCACCGCGCAAATCCGCACTCGTCAAATTCGCTCGCCCCAAAAAAGCATTAGACAAATCCGCATTTCGCAGATTAGCACCATTCAATTCAGCCCCGTACATCTCCGCATTAACTAAGTTAGCATTTGCCAAATTAGCCTCACTTAAATCCGCTTCCAGCAAATTAGCTTCATAGAGATTTGCTCCGCTTAAATCCGCTCCTCTTAAATTAGCTCTGTACAAGCTAGCCTTAAACAAATCAGCATTTCTCAAGTCACAGCCTTCGCACTCTTTAGTTTCCAGCAATTGCCTAACATGATCGGGATTTTGAGCTTGAACGGGAGCTGCCAGCCCAAACAAAGCTAAACTTGCCGTTACAGTTGCCAAGAGTTTAAGTTTCACAAACAAACCTCACTGCTACTTCAAACAAATTATACTAGCAAACTATAGACTTAAAACCGATATCCTTCTCTCTTTTCTCTTCCTCTGCGTTCTCTGCGCCCTCTGCGGTAAATATTCAAAAAAATAATTCGCAGCCAAAGATATAGACCTGCTTCCAGCAAGGCGGGCAAAGCCCGCCCTACTTAACTTAATTAAGCTTCATCTAAAGCAGCAACACCCGGCAATTCCTTACCTTCGAGCAGCTCCAAACTAGCACCGCCACCCGTAGAAATGTGGCTCATTTGTTCACCTAAATTCAACTGTTCAACAGCCGCCACCGAGTCACCACCACCGATAATTGTGGTAGTACCAGTTTTAGTAAGTCCAGCCAAAGAATGAGCAATACCTTCAGTTCCCACAGCAAACTTCTCCATCTCAAACACGCCCATCGGCCCGTTCCAGATGACCGTTTTGCAATCGGCCAAAGCATCTTGGAAAGTTTTTACTGAATCCGGGCCGATATCCAAACCCATCCAACCGTCGGGGATGCTTTCTACAGGAACAGTTTGAGTGTTAGCATCAGCAGCAAACTTGTCAGCAACTACCACATCAGTAGGTAACAGAAAAGTAACTCCCCGTTCCTTCGCCTTAGCTTCCAAAGACTTAGCCAGTTCCAGCTTGTCCTCTTCCACCAAAGACTTGCCAACGTTCAAGCCACGAGCTTTGTAGAACGTGAAAACCATGCCACCGCCCAACAGCAGTTTGTCGCACTTTTCGAGCAGTTTTTCAATGACTCCAATCTTGCTGGAAACCTTAGAACCGCCGATTATAGCAGCTAAAGGACGCTGAGGATTGTCGATCGCACTGCCGAGATATTGCAGTTCTTTCTCCATCAAAAACCCAGCCACAGAAGGACTCAGATACTTAGTAACCCCCTCAGTAGAAGCGTGAGCTCGGTGAGCAGTACCAAAAGCATCATTGACATACAAATCGGCCACAGAAGCTAACTTCTTAGCAAATTCTGGGTCGTTTGCCTCCTCCTCTGGGTAGAAGCGGACATTTTCCAGCAACAGCACATCGCCATCTTGCATCCCGGCTACTGTAGCAGCGACTTCATCACCGATGCAGTCGTCAGTCTTTTTGACCTCTTTACCCAACAATTCCGACAGGCGTTTCGCAACCGGCGTCAAGCGCAACTTCTCCGTCACACCCTTGGGACGGCCGAAGTGGCTGCACAAAATCACCTTAGCGCCCTTGGACGCTAAATCTTGAATTGTCGGCAGAGCCGCCCGGATGCGAGTATCATCGGTGATATTGCCGTTGTCGAGCGGCACGTTAAAGTCCGCCCGCACCAATACCCGTTTGCCCGATAAGTCCGATGCCGATAAATTTGCTACAGTTTTTTTTGTCACAGGATTAACCTCCTAATATGTGTGTTTTTGTCGAATTCCGTTGAAATGGCGGCACTGGTAACTTGCACCCCGGCCTCGGACGCATTCAACCGCGCCCGTACAAAAAACGGAAGATGGAACAAACGGCACTGATTGGCTTAACCTAAACATTTTATCGGAGTCCGTGTCCCGGAGATGTGCAGTATGTTCAAGACAGTCTTATTTCCTGTAGATCAAAGCCGAGAAGCCCGCGAAGCTGCCGAAAAGGTGGTCAATATCGTAAAAACCTACGGTGCTCGTTTAGTTATTCTCTCGGTAGTCGAGCCTCCAGCCGAGGAGGCCGACGCCCCCGCGCGCGAGGTGATGACTTCCCCCGAAGCAGTCGCCAAACTTCTTTCTGAGGCCCAATCGATGTTTTCCCAGCAGGGAATTGAAGCTGAAATCATCGAACGGGAAGGCAAACCAGCTTTCACGATTTGCGATGTGGCTGACGAAATTGGGGCGGATTTGATTGTGATGGGCTGTCGGGGGATGGGTTTAACCGATGATGGGGCGTCTGACAGCGTTACCAATCGGGTGATCAATCTGTCTCCTTGTGCAGTTTTGATTGTGCCTTAGTCAGTTGACAGTTGACTGTTGGCAGTTGACGGTTGGCAGTTGTTAGTTGTCATTCAAGAACTAACAACTAAGAACTAACCAATAACAACAGTCAACAGTCAACTAACCAATCACAACTAACCAATCACAATAGTCAACAGTCAACAGTCAACAGTCAACTAACTAATGAAAATTCACTGGTATCCCGGTCACATTGCCAAAGCTGAACGGGCATTAAAAGAACAGCTAAAGCGGGTAGATGTGGTGCTCGAAGTCCGAGATGCCCGCATTCCATTGGCTACTTATCACCCCCAAATGCCGAGCTGGGTGGGCGGCAAGCCGCGAGTCTTGGTCATCAACCGCATGGATATGATTACACCTCGATCGCGCGAGGCGTGGGAAACATGGTTTGAGTCCCAGGGGGAAACTGCGTATTTTACTAATGCCGAGCACGGTCACGGAGTACATGATGTGGCGGATGCCGTGCAGAATGCTGGCGTGCAGCTAAATAAAAGAAGGTTCGATCGAGGTATGCTGCCCCGTCCAGTCCGGGCAGTGGTAATGGGATTTCCCAATGTGGGAAAATCTGCTTTAATTAATCGGCTGTTAGGGCGGAGAGTGGTGGATAGTGCTCGCAGAGCTGGAGTAACTAAATCGCTCCGATGGATTCGCATTTCTGACGAAATTGAATTATTAGACGCGCCTGGAGTGATCCCAACCCGAATTAACAATCAAGAAAATGCCATAAAATTAGCTATTTGCGAAGATATTGGCGAAGCAGCTTACGACAATCAGGTAGTAGCAGCAGCGATGGTAGATTTGCTGCAAGGGCTGGAGGCGACTGATGACACGTTGATATCACTATCAGGTTTCAAATCCAGGTATAAATTAGATGCAGCCTCTAGTAATGGTGAAGATTATTTGCACGAGGTAGCAAAAGACAGGTACAAAGGAGATGTCGAACGAACGGCGCGGCAGATGTTAAACGATTTTAGAACTGGTGTTTTAGGTCAACTTACTTTGGAGTTGCCGCCGGCCTGATCAGACTCGTAACCTACAACTAATCAGAAATGGTATTCAATAGAGAGTTGCTGACCCTGATAATGTGAACTTCGTCTCCTATGTGTAATATTTTTTCTGCTGATTGAGGTGCGAGTCGCGTGTTGACTATCAGCCGAGTAAAGTGATTTAAATGCCCTTTTTTTAGCAGGTCAGGCATAATTTCCTTCTGCTTTGCTGTTAGTATATTTTTAAAATTTAGATCGCTTGCTTGCGCCGCATAATTTCGCGTAGATAGGAGACATGGCTGACCTGGATTAATAGCTTCAAATATTACAGTCCCTATTTTAAACCTCACAATTTCATCGGCTTGTGGAAAAAGTTGGTCTTCCCAAAAAGCCGGGACATCTCCTATTTCAATATTAGCTCGCAAGCGATGGCGCATCTCGTTAACGCAAACTCTCGGAAACCAAGATGCAACTTCGGCAATTGTTTCGGTACTGATAATGCTTGGCCCTGGTGCAGCGGTATTGTCGGGAAAACCTGTAAGCAAGTTTTCAATTAATTTGACAGGGAAACCAAAGTAGCTGCTCAACCAAGATTCTATTCCCAAGCGTTCTCTATCTACATGAAAAAATATTTCTTGTTCGGTGCCTTGAATTTTCAGACCGGCAATTCTCTTTTTGATGTCAAAGGATAAGCGTAGAAAACTGACTCCGCTGTTGTGCTTAGTGTTAACCAATTCTCCTGCTGCATCGCAGATTGCAAAAGAACGATCGCCTTCTAGAGCTCCGCTGGCTAGAATAGGTGCTTGACTGACTGCTATGCCGTCAAGGGACTTGACCGGATAGATATGAATGCTGGCAACGTAGGACATTTCGAGCCATTGATAAATAATAGTCGTTTTAGATACATTCTAGCATCCCTGTCCGCAGAAGGATGACTGCCATTGACTTTACTAAATAAAATATGAATGAAATAAAAATGGGCTACTTTTTTGAACTTTACATTGTGCCGGAGCAGCTTGTAAAGAAAAATCAAAGAAGTCTGACTGAGCTTGTGGTATATATTATGCTAACAAATACAAACAATTGAACCGAGTTGCAAGCAATGACTAAAAGCGAAAGAGCAGGTATGATTTCGCGACGGAATTTAATGCTGAGGGCTGGTGCAGGGATGCTGGCGGCAAGCTTGGCACCAGCGTTTTTACAAGCCGAAGTAGCAAAGGCAGAGGCAATCTCTGACATTACTCCTACTGACATTACTCCTAACAGTGCTCTTAAGAAATTGATGGAGGGGAATCAACGCTACATTGAGCAAAAACGGACATTTCCCGACCAAGCTCGATCGCGAGTTGTAGAAGTAGCACAGGGTCAACATCCGTTTGCAACTATCCTGGCTTGTTCTGATTCGCGGGTTGCTCCCGAAATTATTTTCGACCAAGGATTAGGGGACTTATTTGATATTCGAGTAGCTGGAAATTTCCTCGACGATGTAGTTCTTGGGAATATAGAATATGCCACCTTAGAATTAGGCGTGCCACTATTAGTAATTCTGGGTCACGAACGCTGCGGCGCTGTCAAAGCAGCTTTAGATGGTAAAACTGTGCCTGGTCACATTAGCACTTTGGTGGCGGCGATTAAACCCGCAGTAGATTCGACCAAAGGTCAAACAGGCAATGCGTGGGATAATGCAGTCAGAGCTAATGTGAAAATGAATGTAAATAAGTTACAATCCTCGTCGCCTATTTTAGCTGAAGCAATCAAAGCCGGCAAGCTTAAAGTTGTTGGGGGCCGCTATGATTTGGATAGCGGCAAAGTAGAGATAATTGCTTGATTTGGCTGGTAATTTTCAGAATTTGTAGGGTAGTGCCAAGAGTGCCTACCCCTTGGGGAGCGAGGGGAAACCATCGGGGATTGCCCCTAAAAATTATTGGGTAACGATAAAGTAGATATGGAAGTTTACATTAAACCCATTTCTTGTAGTCCCCGGCGCAAGCGTTCTGCTTCAAAAGGGCGGCGCTGTTCGTGAAGGGCGATCGCTCTTTTGAATTCTGCTAAACTCTCTGGCATTTTGCCAATTTTTAGCAAGGCAACTGCCAAGTTTTGATGAGCTTCCGCGTGTTCTGGATCGATTTTAATCGCTTGTCTGTAATAGGCGATCGCATCTGCTAAATTTCCGGCTGCCTTCAACGTCAGTCCTAAATTGTAGTGACCTACTGCAAAATTGGGGTCTATTTTTAAAGCTGCTTTGTAAGCTTTTTCAGCAGATTTCAAATCTCCTTCATCTTTGAGCAAATTGCCCAAATTATTGTAAGCACCCAACTTGAGTGGCGGGAACACATTGGTATTAATTGCCGCTTGATAGTGTTCTTTTGCTTTTACAAATTGCTGCTGCTGGCGATATGCAATTCCCAAATGATAGTTCAGCTCGTAAACAATAGAATCATCAATTGCCTCGGCAGTCAAGCCTTTGTTTAATAAATTAATTCCCCGCCCGATTTGCCCGCTTTCTACATACAGCGCACCTAATTTGCTACAAGCATAAGCATCGTTTGGATAATAAGCTATATAGCGTTCCATTGCTGCTTGAGCTTTTTGGAATTTACTTTTTGCGGCGATCGCATCTTTTTGATAACCAGAGTGCCAAATCGCCACATCGGGGAGAGAAGCTATTTTCCAATTTGGTTCCCTGTGCAAAATCTCAGCCACGCTGTCGTCTACCATGGCGTGGTAAGGGCGAGAAAAGCGGATGTCGGGGCGATTGCGAAACAAGCGCGACACTAGGGAATAGGGAGATTGAGAGGCACCGATTTCTTGGCGGATGAGATTGATTAGCAGCAGTTGCTCGCTCGCAATTGCCTGCTTAATTTGAGGTAGAATCTCCGGTACCAAAACCTCATCGGCATCCAATACCAAAATCCAGTCGCCCTGGGCGTGCTTCAGACACTCATTGCGCGCCGCTGCGAAGTCGTCGCACCATTCAAAGTCATAAACCCTCGCCCCGGATTCTCTGGCAATTTCACGGGTACGATCGCCCGATCCCGTATCCATCACCACGATTTCGTCAACAACACCCTTAACGCTGTCCAAAGTCCGCGACAGTGTTGCCTCTTCATTCTTCACAATCATGCACAGAGTCAGATCCATCGGGCGCAAACTTTCCTCATTTCACAAAATTATTGTAATTTTTTTACCAGTAAAACACAAAAAGTCCCAGAAAAAATTCTCCTATTTCCTTTTTGCTTTGAGCATAAGTACCTTTCTTCCCTCGAAAAAGTGGGTTAACTCTTTTGAGATATTAAAAAACCTCAAACTCGGACGATTCATGAGAAATCCTACCACTTTCGGTTCATCCCTGCGGTAGAGGTAAGAGCGGGATAGGGGTTGTTATTCTTAGAACATAAGACAAGGCACAAGAAAAGTTTAAGTATTCAGGAGAAAGAGAAATGGGAATTATTGCTTGGATCGTTTTAGGACTGATTGCCGGTGCGATCGCCAAAGCCATTTATCCGGGATCTCAAGGCGGCGGTTTTCTGGCAACAACAGGTTTAGGAATTTTGGGCGCCCTAGTGGGAGGTTATCTAGGTCAAGTCTTGCTGGGGACGAGCGGGGGAGCATCCTTCGGAGCATTGACACTACCCAGCATAGCTTTTGCAGTCGTAGGTGCGATCGTTCTACTTTTCATCTGGGGATTGTTAACTCAGCGTGCTGCATAACAAATATTGCCAATTCCCAGTCGATCGACTTTTAGGGTATTCATAAACCCGGTTTCTTGAAAAAACCGGGTTTTTCAGTTGTTTGTAGGTGCGTCAATCGATTTTAGATTTTAGATTTTAGATTTTAGATTCTAGAGGCGACCCCACGGATAAATGCGGGGGCTCTTCTGATTTTCGATTTGCGATTTTGGATTGATTCCACGGATAAATCCGGGGGCTGTACCATCAAGAAATTCTTGGCCAATCGATTTTAGATTTTAGATTTTAGATTTTAGATTCTAGAGGCGACCCCACGGATAAATGCGGGGGCTCTTCTGATTTTCGATTTGCGATTTTGGATTGATTCCACGGATAAATCCGGGGGCTGTACCATCAAGAAATTCTTGGTCAGCCTACTTTTACCAAATCCGGGTTAAAAACCCCTATCAGACTCAGCGCTTGCAACGGTTCAAGAGCAAAACTTTCGTCTCAACAGAGCGGGACTAAGAATAAAGGGGTAAAAATCCCGGACTTGGTATTAATTAATCAATTCGCAAATTGAAAGGCAAGCGAACATAAATCCCCTGCGGGTCGTTCATCGACTTGATCACAGCCAATTCCTCTTGCATTTTCTTAAATTCGGCCGTTAGCGGGTCGAGTTTGGCGGCTGGTTTCAAAACGTGAACGCCTGAAATTCTTTCCAAAATTCGCTCCTCCAAGCTGCGGCGTTTTGGATATTCTTCCAACTTCCAATCATCGCCGAGTTTAGCTTGCTTAGCCGCTTCTCTGACAGCATCTTCAAGGCCACCAATTTCATCGACTAAACCCAACTGTTTCGCGGCCGTACCAGACCACACCCTGCCTTGAGCAATTTCTTGTACCTTGTTTTTCGGCAGTTTGCGGGAGGTGGCGACTTTAGTAATAAATCGATCGTAAATGCGATCGACTATCCTCTGAATATTCGCCAATTCTTGAGGATTTTTCGGGCGGGCAACCGTGTTAGTATCCGCAAAGCGACCGGTTTTCACCACGTCCCAAGTTAGACCGTTGTTAGCAGCCAATTTTTCGGCGTTGAACAGCATTCCAAAAACGCCAATAGAACCAGTAATCGTATTGGGTTCGGCAAAAATGCGGTTGGAACCCATCGAAATCCAATAGCCGCCGGAAGCTGCTAAATTGCCCATTGAAACAATAACGGGTTTCTTTTTCCCCGTCAGCATCACTTCGCGCCCAATGACTTCGGCCGCCGTCGCACTGCCTCCGGGACTGTTGACGCGCAAAACTACCGCTTTTACGTCGTTATCTTCTCGGATTTTCCGCATTTCTTGAGCGATGCGATCGCCTCCTACTTCAGTCGGGCCCCCTTCGCCGTCTACAATTTCTCCCTCGGCGTAAAGTATAGCAATTTGGTTTTTATTGTTAGCGTGAGTTGAGTTTTTATTCTCAGCAATTTTCGCGTAGTTTTTCAAACTAATTTGCTTGAAAGATTTGTTTTCGCGATCGGTTCCTGTGAGTTTTTTGAGTTCAGTCGATATTTCGTCAAAGTATACAACTTTATCAACTAACTTGTTTTTGAGAGCTTCGTCAGCCATCAAAGTTCCGCCACTATCTGCAAGCGCTTGCAGTTGCGGAACAGTCACTTTGCGACTCGGGGCGACAGTTTGCAGGTATTCTCCCCACATATCTCCGAGCAACTTTTGAGTTTGCTGGCGATTTTCTGGACTCATTTTTGTGAGCAAAAACGGTTCAACGGCTGACTTGTATTTGCCGACGCGAGTCACTTGCACTCCCACGCCGTATTTTTCCAAGGCACCGGTGAAAAACATTGCCTGACTGCTAAAACCGTTGATTTCCAAAGCGCCGTAAGGATTGACGGCAATTGTATTAGCAACGGAACCGAGGTAATAATCTCGCTCGTTCCAGTCCATCTGGTAAGCAAAAATAGGTTTTTTGGCATCTCGGAAACGCTGCAATGCCGATCGAACTTCTTTGAGATTGGCAAACCCGCTGCTGCTCGAATCCGAGCTGCCTTCGAGATAAATGCCAACGATTTTCGGGTCTTTTTTCGCATATTCGATCGTGTCTAAAACAGTCCGTAGCGTCACTGTATCGCCGGAATCTTCCGAAAGCACTTCTTCAATCGCCGCGCCAGTGCTACGGCTCGGTTTGCTGTCGGTGATATTTGAAGAAAGGTCTAATACCAATACAGACTTATCTTTAACTTGCGGGCCTGAATCTTTAGACGACGATGCCGCCATAGCAATTAGCAGTACCAGTCCCCCCAATCCGATGCTGCCCAGCAGCAGCAGTCCTAGGAAGGTTCCCAGTAAACTTGCACAGGTATATTTTAGGAAATCTTTCATTAGATAATTGGTAATTAGTTATTAGTCAATAGTCAGTAGTCAGTAGTCAGTAGTCATTAGTCAGTAGTCATTAGTTATATCACATCCGGTTAGAGCGGAATGATACCGAGCGTGCAAGCGTCCCCGCACGCGATCGAGACGCTCGCACTGCACTCGGAAAAATATGATTCCGATGCCAGCGGAAATGATATTATTGGTAATTCCTGGAAGTAGGATTTAGCACTTATCTGCTGTCGTTAGTTATTAGCTTATGACTAATGACTGTTGACTAATGACTGCTGACTAATGACTTTTGACTGCTGACTCACTTTTATCTTAACCTTTCCAAAACCCCAGAATGTTTTAACTCATCCAAATTACCGCAGCCTGTACAGAACATCACGGTGGCGATTTCTGCAATTAATACCTCAGCAAGGAGGGCTGCGGCTGATTCCGATTCCGCTGCAGCTTGTAGAAACGGCCGCGCCAGTCCCGCAATATCCGCGCCAAGGGCGAGAGCCTTCGCTGCATCCAACCCATTCTGCAATCCTCCAGAGGCAATCAGAGGAACATCCGGCGCTACGGCGCGGGTGCTGACAATGCACTCGGCTGTTGGTATTCCCCAGTCGGCAAAGGTTGCGCCCAACCTGCGCTGCTTGCCATCTTTAGCTCGCTCTCCTTCTATTTTCGCCCAAGAAGTACCTCCGGCCCCGGCAATGTCGATCGCACCTACCCCAGCGGCGAGCAATTTCTTTGCCATTTTTCCTGAAATACCGTTGCCGACTTCTTTAGCAATAACTGGTACTGGTAATTTATCGCACAATTTGGCAATTTTATCTAGCAGTCCTTTAAAGTTAGTATCGCCTTCGGTTTGAACGCACTCTTGCAGCGGATTGAGGTGTAAAATTAGTGCGTCTGCTTCTAAAATATCAACAATTTTTTGGCACTCTTCCAAACCATAATTGTAGTTTAATTGAACTGCTCCGATATTGGCAAATAACAGAATATCGGGAGCGCGACGACGGACGGCAAATGTAGGAGCTAGTTGAGGATTTTCTACAACGATTCGCTGGGAACCGACTCCCATTGCTAGTTTGTATTCTTGAGCAACATCGGCGAGGCGATAATTGATTGTCTGGGCTAATTCTGTGCCGCCGGTCATCGAGGAAATTAGCAGGGGAACGGCTAGTTTTTTGCCGAGGAATGTGGAGGTTAAATCGATTTCAGTGCGATCGAGTTCTGGCAAACAGCAGTGTTCAAAACGGTAGCGTTCTAGGCCGCTGGTAGTTTCGCGAAATTGTACGTCTTCTTCGAGGCAAATCCGCAGGTGGTCTGCTTTACGGGTTTCGGTTTGCGAGGGGGAGGTTAGCGGCAAGTTCACAGTTGCTATTTGGGGAAAGAGTTGTGATTTGGGAATATAGCAATTTTATTTCATTTTTGAGATTTTTTTATGAACCGCAGAGAGCGCAGAGGGCGCAGAGGAGAAGAAAGGAGAGATGTTCGCAAATCCTGTAAGGGTTGCTGTATTATCCAGGAACAGTCAGCGGCATTCCGTTATCGGAAGCTTTCAACTTGAGTAAAAAAGGAACGGCTTTTTGCACCCATGCTTTGACTGATGGGTAATTTGCCGCATCTTCTCCGAAACAAATATCCAGCATATCTGTGTGAATTATCCCCGGATTCAAAGGAACTGCTGCCATACCTGCGGGCAATTCTTGAGCGAGCGATCGCGTAAGTCCTTCTATTGCCCACTTGGAAGCGCAATAGGGCCCGACTTCCGGCGAAGTTGACCTTCCCCAACCAGAACTAAAGTTGACAATTATGCCGTTTTTTCGAGCAATCATTGCCGGGACAAAGTGGCGAATTATATTAGCCGTACCTTTAATATTAACATCAATTACCTGCGAAAATTCTTCGTTGCTGACATTCCAAAGAGGCGCTAGGTGATTAGCTACACCTGCATTATTAATTAGCAAATCTGGCGGCTCATTTTTTACCATAATTTCTGTTGCCCAAGCTTTTACTCGATCGTCGTTGGTGACATCCAAACAAGTAAAATGGTGGGGCGCACTATATTTTTGGTTGAGTTTCTCCACCGCTTCCGAAGAACGGGCGCATCCCACAACTGTATGTCCCAATTCAATAAACTTTTCGGTCATGGCAAGACCTAGACCGCGACTAACTCCGGTAATTACAATTAATTTTGTCATAGATTTGCTCCAAGTTTGACATTAAGTAATACAATACATATTGACTGGTGAATTGACAAATAGAGGGCAGGGAGAAAGCATGAAAGTAAAAGCAGCAGTTGCTCGTAGTGCCGGCAAACCTTTGAGCATTGAAACGGTGGATCTGGATGGGCCGCGGGCTGGAGAGGTGCTGGTGGAAATTAAAGCCACGGGTGTTTGTCACACTGATGCTTACACTCTTTCCGGTGCCGATCCTGAAGGCTTGTTTCCGGCTATTTTAGGCCACGAGGGAGCCGGGATTGTCGCAGAAGTGGGGTCGGGAGTAACGAGTGTCAAAGTGGGCGATCGGGTAATTCCTCTCTACATTCCCGAATGCCGCAACTGCGAATATTGTTTGAGCCGCAAAACAAATCTCTGTCAAGCAATTCGCGTGACTCAAGGGCAGGGAGTGATGCCCGACGGCACGAGCAGGTTTTCCATAGACGGGCAGAAACTTTACCATTACATGGGAACTTCTACCTTCGCTAATTATACAGTATTGCCAGAAATTGCAGTAGCAAAAATTCGCGAAGATGCTCCTTTTGATAAAGTTTGTTTAATCGGCTGCGGCGTAACAACTGGCATCGGCGCTGTCATAAATACTGCGAAAGTAGAGCCTGGTTCTAATGTGGTAGTTTTCGGTTTGGGTGGCGTGGGTTTGAATGTAATTCAAGCGGCTCGCATGGTGGGAGCTAACATGATTGTCGGCGTAGACTTGAATCCCGATAAGCGAGAGATGGCGGAAAAATTCGGCATGACTCACTTTGTCAATCCTCGCGAAGTGGAAGGCGATTTAGTGCCTTATTTGGTAGATTTAACCAAAGGCGGAGCTGATTACAGCTTTGAATGTATCGGCAACATTAATGTGATGCGCCAAGCATTAGAATGCTGCCACAAAGGTTGGGGTGTGAGCGTAATTGTCGGGGTAGCGGGAGCAGGTCAAGAAATTAGCACTCGCCCGTTTCAGCTAGTAACTGGTAGGGTTTGGAAAGGCACGGCTTTTGGCGGCGCAAAAGGCAGAACTGATGTTCCTAAGATTGTTGATTGGTACATGGACGGTAAAATTGATATTGATAGTCTGGTAACTCAGGTAATGCCGATCGACAAAATCAATGAAGCCTTTGATTTGATGCACAAAGGCGAAGTAATTCGCACAGTTTTGACTTTTTGAAGGAAGAAGGAAGAAGTTCGGCAACAGATTTTGTAACGGATGTAACGGATAGAATAAAGATTAATTCCCAATGCCCAATTCCCAATTCCCAATTATGCTCTCTGACTCCCTAAAACTGCACAAAGAACAGAAAAGTTTCGGTGGCAAACTCGGCTTTTACAGCCATCAATCTTCCGCTTGCAACAGCGAGATGAAATTCGCTGTTTACCAGCCGCCGCAAGCTTTATCTCAACCCGTACCAGTTTTGTATTTTCTATCAGGTTTAACCTGCACGGAAGAGAACTTTATGGCAAAAGCGGGGGCGCAACAATTTGCGGCAAAATATGGGTTAATGCTGGTTGCGCCCGACACTAGCCCGCGCAACACGGACATCCCTGGGGAAGATGAGGATTGGGATTTAGGAAGTGGTGCGGGTTTTTATGTTGATGCGACAGCCGCACCTTGGAAGGCTCACTATCGAATGTACAGTTATGTGGTTGATGAATTGCCGAATTTAATCGCCGAAAATTTTCCAGCGATACCGGAAAAACAGGGAATTTTTGGTCATTCGATGGGCGGACACGGGGCGTTAATTTGCGCGTTGAAAAATGGATCTCGCTATCTTTCTGTTTCCGCTTTTGCGCCTATTTCCGCCCCAATGCGCTGCCCTTGGGGACAAAAAATATTCGGACACTACCTCGGTTACGACAAAGAGATGTGGAAGACGTGGGATGCTAGCGAATTGGTGCTGGAGGCACAATACAACCGTCAGATTCTGATTGACTGCGGCACTGCTGACTCCTATCTCGCTGACGGGCAGTTGTTGCCTGAAGTGTTCGCAGAAGCTTGTGCAAAAGCGGGACAGCCACTAACTTTAAGGATGCAGGAAGGTTACGACCATAGCTATTATTTTATAGCTAGTTTTATGGAGGATCACATTCGGCATCACGCGGCTGTTTTGTGCGGGTAGTTCCTAGCAGGAAACAGGCAAGATGCCTGCTCCACAACAACGGTTAGGCTCTACCTGGGAACCGATATCCAGAGGCTCTGCCTCGCATGGCTGCCATGAAATGTGGAGGCCGATGCTCCTGATCTGCGTTACCAGGCTCTGCCTGGTAACGAGTGAACTCGCTTCTACGATCACAGGTATTTTCGGTTAATTAAGATTAATCGGAAATACCCAGTCTTTGTACTTGCTGTCCCGATTTTCGATAATCCCGGTTAGTTTGTCCAAAACCTTTTCGGTGATGGGTCGGTTTGTGGGCAAGTGATAGTTTTCTACTCGTTTAATTGGCGTAATTTTGGCTGCGGTTCCGCAGAGGAAAATCTCGTCTGCAATCAACAGTTCTGATCTATCAACGGGTCTTTCTATGACCTCAATTCCTAAGTCTCTGGCGATTGTGATTACACTGTCTCTGGTAATTCCTTCGAGAATATCTTGCTCGAAACCGGGAGTAACTAATTTACCGTTTCTGGCGACAAATATATTCATTCCTGAAGCTTCGCTGACTTTTCCCTGAGTGTTCATCATAATAGCTTCGTCGAAGCCGGATTCTACTGCTTCTGTTTTAGCTAAGGCTGAGGTGATGTAAGCGCCACTAATTTTACCTCTTAAGGGCAAACTGCGGTCTTCTTGGCGGTACCAAGAGCTAATTCTACAGTTTACTCCTTCTTTGGGTAAATAGTCTGAAAGTTCTAATCCATAGACAAAAAAGTCGGTTTCTACGTTATGCAGTCGCGGGGCAATTCCTAAACTTGATGTGTAGATAAAAGGGCGGATATAAAATGATTTTGTTGGTTGGTTTTTCTGAACAAAATCAATAATTATTTGTTGGATTTTGCGGGCGGGTAAATCGCAGTGAAGGAAGCTGGCACTTTGACTTAATCTTTGACAGTGGCGGTCTAATCTAAATAGCAATATTCGATCGGCATTTTGGGGGTCGGGAATTCCCCGCAACCCGCCTAAGACTCCGGTTCCGTAGTGCAGTGCGTGGGTGGCTATGGAAATTTTGGCGTCGGTAAAGGGGAGAAATTGGTTTTGAAAGTAGGCAATTGGCAGAAAACTATCCATGATTCAAGCTGGCGATGAGTTTTGCAGTCCACGAGGAAAGCTGAATTGGATAATATTACCATAACTTATACCATTTTAACTTTAAGATTTTAGATTTTAGATTTACAATGACTGATTTGATATAAGTTTGGAGGTCGTCTAAAGTTATCTTTTTTATTAAATGAGATGATTATTGTGTTATTCGATGGAGCGATAAAATAATATAAAATTCGGTCATTTGGGTTGATAATTGTTTGGGGAAAGAGTGCGAACCTCTTCGTTGGCGAAGCCCCCGTAGGGGGGGGCTTCACTAACGACTACAAACAAAAATAAACCAATGGACAACTATGACACGTAAATGTTTCATCATTGAAATGGGGATGGGTATAGACCAGCACGGGCAGGAACCGACTGTAGCCTGTGCAAGGGCTGTACGAAATGCGATCGCCCATAATGCTCTCCTAGGCGTCTGGGAAGTGGCGGGTTTGACCGACCCTAATCAGATGATTGTTGAGGTTAAGGTGGCTGTTCCTTACCCGGAACAAGTGCGCGCCGAGGAGGTATTGGCGGTGCTGCCTTTTGGCAGCAAAACTCTGATTGTGGAGCAAGGAGGCATGATTGTGCCAGGAAGGGCGATCGCCTCTCTGAATGATAAAAATGATGAAATGCTAATCGCTGTGGCGGCTGTGACTGTTTTTGTGGACACTGAGGACTAATTAATTTGGTGTTGTTTGAAGAAATCGCCCGATCGCACTTGCTTGTTTCCGCGATCGGGCGATCGAACGCCTGTCTGTTAAAAAATGATTAATTTAGACTAAATTGTAGGCTGCCCCGGAGATATGGCATGAAATATCGTAGGAAATCTGAGGCTTGAGGCACCCTCCAATAGGTTGGTTGCACGGTAAGGTTTATTTGCGCCTACGTACTTAATTTTGAAGTTTTAATTGATAATTTTTAATTTTTCAGGCGACCGGGTATGTAAGCAATCCAGCAAAACCCTACGATAAATAAGAGCCAGGTTGCTGTAATATTGTTGCCCAACAAGTTGCGGAGAAAATCTTCCATTTTTCTCAAAAATTATAGGGTTTAAAAGAATTTATTACTGTTCCCTCTCCGAGCACAAAAGGTAGAGTGCGATCGCATAAAAGCCGATCGCACTCTACCTCCTCTACCTCCTATTTGGGCTGGCTGGTATCTGCCAACATTTGGTTAACCATTTGCAAGTGCGCCTGAAGGTTCGGCAACTTCTGGGTGGCCCAAGCCTTCAAGTCTGGATCTTGTCCCTGTTGAGATTGAGCCTGAAACAAAGCAATAGCCTGAGTGTGGCTGTCGATCATAGCCTGCTTGTAAGCGGTGTCAAAACTTGTACCGGATAGTCCGGAAAGTCGATCCATCAAAGCTGTGTTCTGGCTGCTTATTTCGGTTGGCAGTTTTACGCCTTTTTGCGTTGCTACCTGCATCAGTTCTTGATTAGCCTGGGTGTGTTCCTCAACCATTTCTTGCCCGTATTGTTTCACACCTGCACTAGAACCGCGCTGCACTGCCAATCTGCCGAGCTCCACTTCCAGCATACCAAGTTGACCTGCTTGCATGACAAAGTTTCTGTCTTGGCTGCTGAGAGAATTAGGCGAAGTTTCGCCACCTGTTGGAGTGTTGGGAGAACGGCTGGGAGTGTTGTTGATGGGGCTATTTGGAGAACGGCCGGGAGTGTTGTTGGTGGGGGTATTTGGAGTGTTGGGAGAACCGCCAGGAGTGTTGTTGGTGGGGGTATTTGGAGTGTTGGGAGAACCGCCAGGATTGTTGTTGTTAGGATCTGTAACAGAAGGTCCCGGAGAATTAGGATCGTTTAAGTCGCTATCAGCAAGATCAAAAACCCGATCGCCCGACTGGTTGAAGCCGTGAGTCTGGCGGTTTAATTCTGCGAATCCCGGCACAGCTATCAAGGAACTAACGCCGGCAATTCCGGCAACTGTTACCAATTTTTTGAACAAATTTTTGCGATTGAGTGAAGTCATGAATTTCTAAGCCTCTAAGTTGTTTTCAAAAGTACGTCAAGCGAAGCTATCCCGTAGGGAATCGCCCGAAACTACCGATGGGATGGCGTACTGCCTTTCCGAAACAAGTTGATCAAACCAAACGCGCCCAGGGCACCCAGCCACCCGAAATTGTTGGGGCTATCGCGCCGAGCACTCAAAACTCCAGAATTAGTATCAGCCGGCGTCGATGTCGTACCAGTTGTACCTGTTGTACCAGTGCCAGTTGTACCTGTTGTACCAGTGCCAGTTGTACCTGTTGTACCAGTGCCAGTCGTATCGGTTGTACCGCTTGTACCCGTGCCAGTCGTACCTGTTGTACCGCTTGTACCCGTGCCAGTCGTACCTGTTGTACCGCTTGTACCCGTGCCAGTCGTACCCGTGCCAGTCGTATCGGTTGTACCGCTTGTACCCGTTGTACCAGTCGTACCTGTTGTACCGCTTGTACCTGTTGTACCGCTTGTACCGCTTGTACCGCTTGTACCGCTTGTACCGCTTGTACCGCTTGTACCGCTTGTACCGCTTGTATCGGTGCCACTCGTACCCGTTGTACCCGTTGTACCCGTTGTACCGCTTGTACCCGTTGTACCCGTTGTACCCGTTGTACCGCTTGTACCCGTTGTACCGCTTGTACCCGTTGTACCGGTGCCACTCGTACCCGTTGTATCGCTTGTACCGCTTGTACCGATGCCGCTTGTACCCGTTGTATCGGTGCCACTCGTACCCGTTGTACCCGTTGTACCGCTTGTACCCGTTGTACCAGTGCCACTCGTACCGCTAGTACCGGTTGTATCCGTGCCAGTCGTACCGCTTGTACCACTTGTGCCAGTACCGCTTGTACCGTTTGTACCGCTTGTACCGGTGCCACTCGTACCCGTTGTACCGCTTGTACCGCTTGTGCCTGTGCCGGCACCGCCGCCACCAGCACCGCCCGACTGGGCTGAAGCAGGCAGTGCTAAGGAAACCGTTGCTAAACCTAAAGTACAAGCGCTTGCTAAAACAACTTTCAACAATTTAGAAGATTTCATGGTAATGCTTGCTTTTGCATAGAGTGCTGCGATCGGTTGTGATGCCAAAACCGGAGGGTCAAATTGACAGCGTAACGTACAATTTTTCTAACCTTCGCTGCGGAACAATGAAGGTTAGGGAGCCAATTTAGTCCCGTTCCCTTGATGATTTTTTCCTGATTAATTACACCGCCACGTTAACAGTTTATAAGCTATTACGTATGCTTCAAGTTCGCCATTCATCTTTAGGAATATTTGACAAAAGGACTTTTTATTTCAGGTGGTGGATGAAATTTGATTGAGCGGCAGACTAGCTTAATCAAATTTTGTGTTCGGGGGATAGAAACCAGGTTGATATGAAAAATTTTGGGTGGAGTAACGAGACATATACGAATTAACCGGCTTTCTCAGACAAGCGCCCGCTTCTTCCTATGAATTTTCCCCGGATGCAGGTGCTTTGAGGCAGAAATTGGTGATTTTCTCACCGTCAATTTTGCTTGAGCACTCCGCCAGATGAGTTAGTTTTAAAAATTTTTGAGCGCTATTTTTTCTTAACTTGTGGCTGACAATTTGGGCACTGGCAGAATACCGCTCAAACTTTCCCAGGAAACTAAATTATCTCAAAACGCGCGAGCGATCGCTCCGAGTCGCAAAAGCGCCTGCTACCCTGCAACAGCAAGGCTTTTGACTGGGATTGGAGTTGTCTCAAACACGAAGGCGAAATGAGGGCTATGCGAGTTGTGGCCGCGCGACCTGAAATTAACCAGTGGCCACACTCGGCAGAATTGCTTGTGAGTGCGATCGGGCAAACTCTGATATAGTAAAGCCACAGGTATGCCAGAGAGCGCTTGTTCTCTAACCAATTTTCCAACGAGAGATCAACTATGCTGCATCGAATTCTTGCCAGAAGTCGCTATCTAATGTTAATCGCTGTATTCGGTTCTTTTGCAACGTCTGTGACGCTTTTGATCTACGGTGCCCTGGAAACCGTCATTACCATCGGCCACACAGTTACAGTACCGGTTTCCAGCGAAAACTCCAAACAACTGATTCTGTCTGGCATCGAAGTTGTAGATTTGTTTCTCCTCGCCACAGTATTTTACATTACTGCACTCGGACTTTACGAGTTGTTTATTGACGAGCGCATCAAAGTACCCATCTGGCTGGAAATTCACACTATCGACGACCTGAAAAGCAAACTCACCAGCGTCATTGTAGTAGTGTTGAGTGTATTGTTTCTCTCGGAGGTAGTTCGGTGGAATGGCGGGACGAACATCCTTCCCTTGGGAGCAGGTATCGCTTTAGTAATCGCTGCGCTGACGTATTTTCTAAGTTCGCAGGTGAAAAAACCGAAGTCAGATTAATGGCTGTTGGAGGAGGGAAATTAGCCAAATCCGGCTGAACCAGGAACGGCAATCAAGTTGTATTAGTTTTTACAAAAACTTTAATATTACATCTGTCTTCGGACTGATAAGAATGCAATCTTAAACTTGCTTTTAGAGAGAGGAAAGTAGTGGGTTCTAGTATATAAGATTAAATTTATGTTTAATAATTAGAGGTCATTATGCCAGAACAACAATTTGATACCTTACCTTCAGAAGCACAAGAACTCCCCCAAGGAGCGAAACAAATTTTTCAGGCGGCTTTTAAGAGCGCTAGTGAAGATGGAATGAGCGCCGATGGTGCTACTAGCGTTGCTTGGAACAGCGTAAAATCTGAATACGTTCAAGGCGAAGGTGGCACGTGGCATCACAAGGGCGACGATACTAACCAAACCCGCAAATCTGTACAGTCTGGTGGCAATTAGTTATCAGCCATCACTTCTATCGTGTCCGCTAAAATAACCCCGATCCGTTGTTTAGTGAGGACTTCATTCCTCAAATTTTGAGGAGAACCAAAAGTCCTCACTACCCACAAATTGCAGTGACGTTATTCTAGCGGGCGTGATATCCTCCGTCATTAGGAATGTACTCATCAGTTGTGGTTAATGCTTGAGGTTGATAGCTGTGGGAATCGCGGCGGAACACCCGTTAATGTAGCCTGTTAATAGGCTGGCGCATATCCCATTGCAATTCGGCTAAAACCAGCAAGCTAAATACCATTACGACTCCCGTAAATAGGAAAGACCAACCGCCCGTGTAAGGCAAAATCAAAATCCCCAACAGGTGAAATAAACTTGCAGCTAAAAGCGCGCGCGATCGCACTGCAAGTCCCGTCCCTAAATACCCTATCCCGCTCATTCCCAACCACAGCGGACAGAGATTCGCCAACACTTTTCCCCAACTGAGAAAAATTGCTAAATCTGTCAGCAACAATCCTAATAACATTAGTATTACCCAACCGTAAAGCACCCAAATCAGGCGTTCTATTTTAACCCAAGAGTATGTCATGCTTACCATTGCTGCTGTACCTACGAGGCTGAGCGCTGACCACAAACCGGCTTGCAGCATCCAACTCACAGAAAAAAATTGTGCTGTGCCGAAGATGGGTATTAACAGCAAGCTCCACAGCAAGCAAGTTCGATCGAGACAAGTGTAAAATTGTGAATAAAATCGATCTTTGCCAAGGGGAAACTGAACCTGCCAAAGCCCTTCTAAATCCTGAAGCTCGATGTTAAGCTGTTTCCGGCGCAGAGGGGGAACTGAATAATTAAAAAAGGTCATATCTGACACTATTAAAATTTACAATTATTTGCTTAGGTACTATCTCACCAGTAATCGCTCTAATTGCAATCTGTCAATCGGATTAATCTAGTTAATTGGATAATCTGTCGGCAGTAATAGTTATTTGAGCCCACCCGGTATAACAGGAAGAGATAGATTGTACAAGTTGATAAAATAGCTCTTGCGACAGATGGCTGGAATATTACTTATTCGATATTTTAAAAATAGTCAACTTTGTTACCGAATTTATGCTCACTTCATCCCATCCTCTGAAACAGGTATTCCACTGCCCGGAAGAATCGGATTTTTACGCGCACTGCTTGGAAAGTTTAGTGTTAAATGCTAGTGACAATTCTCGACTTATCGTAGAGTTTGGTTCAGGAGAGGGAAGTCCAGTTATTAAGTCTTTGCTGAGAAGTGATTTTGATGGGACAATACAGGGATTTGAGCTAAATAATGTAGCTTGGAAAATTGCTCAGTCTCAAATTAAGGAATATCAACTCAGCGAAAAATACACAGTCAACAATTGCTCTTTTTTTGATTCGCCTTTATACGAGTCGGCGGATTGTGTCATCTCAAATCCGCCTTACTTGCCTGCGGTAGATGATAAAATCTACCAACCACTGTTGCACGGCGGGAATGATGGTTGTACAATTGCTAAGAAACTTTTATCTTTGGGCAGCGATGAAGTTTTGCTGATGGTTTCTAGCTATTCTAATCCTGTGGGTTTGATCGATTATGCCTTGGATCGAGGCTACTCGGTTGCGAATTTTGAAATTGCACCTTTAACTTTTGGCTATTATAGTTCGGAACCCAAAGTGAAAAGCGCGATCGCCACTCTCAGAGAACAGGGAATGGCTTTTTATACGGAAAACATCTATCTGCTGGCTGGAGTTTTCTTTAAGAAGCACCAAAAGTCGCAAAGAGATTTGTCGATCGAGCTCATTCAGTTAATGACAGCATTGTGAAATACAGCGCTCGCAGGTGCATCTTGCGTGTTCCACCATTGTCAGCAACAGGCTGTCCGGCCTGTTACACAAGAAATACACTCTTTGTGGAACAGGCCGGACAGCCTGTTCCTCAAAGGCTTATTGAGAAAGGTGCAAGATCTAGGGTGCATCCAAGACTTATGCACCCTAAATAGCCGTTAATTCCGTTCTGCAGCTTGGATCGATCGCACCACAGCAGCAGCAGCCCGATCGCCGATCGACTTCTCCTGATCGTACCCCAACACCAGCTCCCAAGCCTCCTGCGGGTATCTATCAACCAGCGGGATCGCCACTTCATCCAACATCCACCGGCCGTGACGTTCATCTTCTTTGATGTGGAGTTCCCAATAACCCATCGCAGCTTGCGAGAGGCCCAGACGCTGGGCGGCGGCTAGATAATTGCGGTAAGCGACAGGCCCGGCCACCTCAAAATAAGTGAGTCCGCCGTTGTAGCGCAGAAAATGGCGCTTGCGTTCCGTCAGCAGAAAGTTGTGATTAATACTTGCGAGCACTTCCCAAGGCACTAAATCGAAGTACGCTTCCGGTTCCGTACTCATCCCGAATTCTGCCAGCATTTGAGCAAAAAAGGTCGAATGCTTGCGCGGGAGGCGACCGCCGCCGTATTCTTCGATCAGCACTCGCGTAAGGGTGCACTGAATTTCGTTGCCGGCACCGCCGATGATGCGAGAAACACGGCTGGCTTCCACTAAACCATCGAAGGAGGCGATCGCCAGCAGGTGTTTGTATCCCTCTTCAGTCATCTGTTCCCGCTGGTAGCGATCGAGCTCAGTTAGCGGAGGATCGACATCGGCGGCTGCGCGATCGCGCAGAGCTTGCTTGACATCCGGCAATTTTTGCAGCGCTGCAACGTCGATTTGCGCGATTTCCCACTGCTGCCAAGGTTCCTCAATGCGATCACGCACAGAACGCAAATAGTGCGATCGTTCGTTGTTGTAGCGGCGCAAATCATCGTACCAAAACAAGTTGAGGCGGTTGATGCGGTAAAGCACGCGCTGCAAGAAGCGGTGAGCGGCCTCATCGCCCGGTTCCTGTTGGTAAGCTGCTTGAATTGCATAGGCGATTGCGCTTTCAAAATCGCTGACAAGTAACGGTTTTGTCGCCACCGTCTTGTCTAAATCCTCGACTTCTAGCAAATTGACAAATTGCCGATCGGCTGCTTCGTAATTTGGGGGTGCGGGTTGCTTTTTGGGAAGACTCAGCGAGTCTATTTTGGGGAGTAAATCTGCCGTGTTTTGCATGGAATCAACTTATGTTATGACTTTGATTATTGTGCTGCCTGCCCAAACAGCCAACCGTTGCAGATTGCTGATGATTCTGGCTAATTACTTTCAAGATAGCGAATCTGTCAGCCGTATACACCCTTCCATTGATAGAGATTTAACCGCTACCGTCTCATACCCTTTTCAACTTGTGAGTAAAGGTAGCAACGTTTATGGAAACTGGTATTAACTTATATCAAGCTTCCTTCTCAATCACCTGTTTAGAAACTGGCAAGATGCCCCTTCTTCAAAAACTCTCTTTTCTTGTGGAATGGGCATCTTGCCCCTTCTTAAAAACTCAACCTTCTTGTGGAATGGGCATCTTGCCCCTTCTTGAAAAACTCCATTTTCTTGCGGAATGGGCATCTTGCCCCTTCTTAAAAACTCAATCTTCTTGTGGAACGGGCATCTTGCCCCTTCTTGAGACTGGTACAACGTATAACTATCAACCTAGGCGATCGCCAAAATACTTCTGATACAACCGACATCTCGGAATGCAATGATTTCCATCCAATTTCACCAACCCCATACTATTTAACTTAAACCCCAATTCTGACCTCAATCTAACTGGCTGAGAAACACTCACAACCTCTCTCATCGCCTCCATTAATTCCGAATATTTCTCTAAATTCCATAAATGCCGCCGCAAATGATCGCTATAAATTCCCGCTTCTGTTGCAGATTCTTTCACTAACCGCTCTAAAGTCACATCTTGACGCGAAATATGATACATTCCTAGTCGCACTAAATAAGGATTTCCGCCCACTAACCCCATCAATTCTGGAACTTCATTCCCGCTCCAATTCAATCCGTGCCGCTTTGCTAAGTCTTGCACTTGCTGGGAATTAAACTCTGGCAATTCAATCGGCAAACCCACATTAAACGGCGATTTATTCACATCCAGCGGAATATATACTTCCGTAGAATGCACCACAATCAAGCGAAACTTTTTCCAAATATCGCGCCGTTTTGCTTCTTCGTGTAAAGCGCGCAATAACCCAAAAAAGTCGTCGGCAATTTCCGGTGATTCAAACAGGCGATCGCTCTCATCCAACCCTAACGTCAGAGGTTGTGATGATTCTGACAGCAAATACTGTTCAAAATAAGCTTTGCAGCACTGATTGCTGCCAATCAAATCGGCTAATTCCCAACACTTGGGCAACTGCTCCAGCATTCCTAACTCTTGACCGATGCTAGCACAAAACCACTGCAAAAATGTATCGGAATTAGCGAATATTTTCCTATTGGCTAGCTGAAAACTCAGCGCTACCGTGCGAGAACCTTGCACTTCTGCATGATGCAAAATTCTCGCCATTAAGGAAGTTTTGCCCATTTGTCTGGGTGCTTTTATGCGGATTAGCGCTCCCGGTTGGGCGATCGTCTCGTAACAGCGGGATTCGATCGGAGGGCGATCGATATAAAAACAAGAAGCTATTTCAACTTGTCCTCCCGGCAATTCTGGCGGTGCTGCTGGCAGGGGTTGAATTATTGACTGTTTAGTGCTATGAATTGCGTTCCATTCTACAGCTAATTCATTGTCGGCAGTTAACGATGTGCGACCTTCTTTGATGATAGTTAAAATTTCTGATAATAACTTGTAGGAGTCGCCAGCACCGCGCCACAGCCAGGGCTGAATTCCGGCTAAATAGCTCAGTAAATCAAAGGAAAGCGGTGTATTTAATTCAATAAAAATCGGTAAAATTGCGGGCTTTTGAGCATTAATATTGTGCAATTCTTTGGCTAGCTGTACTTGTTCCAATACCATTTCGCTAGCGGCCGATTCTTCTGAAATCAGCAACAGCAAATAATCGCAACGCTTTAAATATGAGCCTGACTCGCTGCTGTTGTTAATAAAAAAGACTTCGTGGCCTCCCGCACTCAAAGCTTGGTGTAACTGCTGGGAAAGGGTTTTGTGTGAGGTCGATCCTCTTCGAGGGCTTAGCCAACGCCCGTTGGCGAAGCCCTCGAAGACGATCGCCACTTTTGCCCCCACCAGCACTACCTCCTTTGGCTCTGAATTCGCCTCAAAATCGGCTATATCGCGCCATTCCTGCCCCAATCCGCGACAAATTTCGATGAAATTGGCATAATCCACAGGTTTGCCATTCAGAAAATGGCTGACAGTAGATTGCGCCATCCCTAAATCCTCAGCCAGGATTTTCTGACTGGGGAAGCCATTTCTCAGGAGACAGGATTTAACTGCGCGAATGCACTCTTCGCGCACCCTTAGCGATCGTGGCATTGCTTATCACAATCAAAACACTGAAACCATCATAAATGCCAACCGTACCTAAAGTCGATGAAAAGTCGATGAAAAGTCGATGATTTTTCAAATAACTCAGTCGCCAACTCAAATAGCCACCTGATTAGATTAGAAATAACAAGGTTGAATCCCATCAAAACGAGGTAAAAGCATTGTGTATTCTATCCTAATTTGGTCGCTGGCGTCAGCCACTAATCAACCAGGTTTCGCCTTCACCCCGCCCCTATTCTGGTTGCTGATCGGAGTTGTGCTTAGTGCGATGGAGCTATTAATTATCAAAACTCAGCCCCAAAAATACAGATTTTACCTGCTAATGATGGGAGCTTCGGCTTTAATTGAAGCCTTTATTTTGTGGAGAGGATCTGTAGCATTTCAGTTTAGTTGGGCGAACATAATGTATGAAGATTTTGACTGGCAAATCTTCTACTGGATGGGGATAGCCCTCGCGCTGAGCATCTGGATTAGACCGATTTTCATTGTTCGCAAAAAGTTTGTCATTCCCGAAGCCACGGAAGCGACAACTATCTCCGAAATTTTCCCCGGAGAAACCGGAATGGTGATCTATGAAGGGGCTTCGTGGAAAGCCCGTAATGAAGATTCCCAAGGGGCTATCGCACCCAGACAAAAAGTTTACGTTTTGCGCCGCGAAGGAAACACGCTGATTGTTGTACCTGACAGATTAATTCATATCAACAGCTAAATCTGAGTTAGCTCTTTTATAACTCGGCGAGTTGAATCGCTTCTTGCCAAACAAAGTCCCTCTAAGAGACTAAGAAATCACTATCAACTGTCAACTGTCAACTGTCAACTGTCAACTATTTACCAGGAGATTCACTATGTATCAGTATTTTTTGACGGTATTGTTTGCCATCACCGGAGTATCCTTAGCCAACAGCGTAAAAATTGTCCGTCAAGGAGATGAGGCATTAGTTGAAATTTTCGGAAAGTATGATCGAAAAAAGCTCGAACCGGGTATAACATTTTTGATTCCCTTTGTCGAAACAGTCGCCTATAAACAAACTCTGCGCGAGCAAATTTTAAACTTGCCACCGCAAGAATGCACAACGCGCGATCGCGTGGCTATCACCGTTGATTTTATTGTGTACTGGCGAATCATTGACTTAGAAAAAGCTTCCTACAAAGTGCAGAATCTCAAGGAAGCGATGTTAAATATGCTGATTCTTTCAATTCGGACTCACCTTGCTAAATTATCTGTTGAGGAACTCTACACGGCTCGACATGAGATTAATAATGCTTTAGTGGAAGAGTTGGATACAACGACAGATCCTTGGGGGGTGAAGTTTACGAGAGTGGAATTGCGCGATTTTGCGATCGGCAGTAAAGTGATTCAGCCCACATCCCTTGACCGGAAAGAAGTACAAAAGCTGCGAGCTTAAAGATTAGTATTTCCTCCTTTTCCTCGTTACCAGGCTCTGCCTGGTAACGCAGATCCAGAGGCTCGGCCTCGCCGACTTTAATTCACCTTGTATATACCATTTAAGGAGACAACACCATGACTACAAATCAAGAATCAATAGTTCGCAATGCAGCTTGTCGCGGTTGCGGATGCTTATTACTTATAACCGGTATTGGAGTAATGAATGGGATAGCTCTGCCATTTTATCTAAATAATACCAATAGAAGCAAGCAGTCAGAAGCAAAACAGTATGGTAGCTCAATGAACAAGGCGCAGCAAGCTCACTTTGCTGAAAAAAGTGCTTTTGCCACTTCTGTTAATGCTTTGGAACTTGGGATAAAAACGGAGACAACAAATTACAAGTATTCAGTTCGCGCCACAAAGCAAACTGCTTTTAATTATGGAGTCTCCAAGCAACCACAACTTAAGAGTTATGTCGGCGGTGTCTTTCTAGTTCCTGTTAAAGAAGTTGAGCCAAATGCTGCTAAAGATGGAATAACAACAATATCCATATTCTGCCAAGCTGATTCTCCCGGTACAATTAAACCAGCGGAACCCACCTATGAAAACGGTAAACTTGCTTGTGGGCAAGGCACAAGACAAGTGACCAGATAATCTAACTATACGCAAGATAATGACAGTCGATTACCAATATCAAATCGGCATTCACTTGAGATTTACCGGAGTAAAGTCTTTACTACAAACAGGGAGGGTACAAAACTATGAGTCAACAAGATTCTAAATCAGCTAGCCTTTCACCTAATGGTTGCGGATGCTTATTGCTTTTAATGGGCATTGTAGTAATTGGCGCGATCGCTCTGCCATCATTTCTGGGTGGTTGCAAGGGCTGTAAATATAAGAAAATGGAAGGGATACAGTATGTTAGATCAATGAGCCGAGGTCAGCAAGCCTATTTTGCCGAAAAAAATGCTTTTTCCAGTTCTGTTAAGGCTTTGGGAATTGGCCTTAAAACAGAGACAAAAGTTTTCAAGTATTCAATTCGCGCCACTAAGAAAGCAGCATTTAATTATGCAGTAGCAAAGGAAAACGAATTAAAAAGTTATGTCGGCGGTGTTTTTATTGTTCCGCCAAAAAACTTTGTTCCCAATGCTACCAAAGAGGAAATAACTACAACGTTTATATTCTGCGAAGCTGATTTTCCCGGTAGCATTCAACCAGCGGAACCCACCTATGAAAATGGTAAAACTGCTTGCGGTAAAGGCACAAGACCAATGGTCTCACCAAACTAACTATACGCAATATAATGACAGTCGATTACAAGATTAAATCGGCTTTTAATTGAGATTTACCTGACTAAATTCTTTACTACAAACAGGGAGGATACAAAACTATGAGTCAACCAAGTTCTAAATCAGCTAGCCTTGCATCGAATGTTGGTGGATACTTAGTGTTTTTAATGTTGATTGGAGTATTAGCTTCGGTAGCTCTGCCATCCTTTCAGGCTAAGCTTAGGATCAACAAGCAATCGGAACCCAAAGATTATATTAGCTTAATCAACAAACGTCAGCAAGCGTATTTTGCCGAAAAAAGTGTTTTTAGCACTTCTGTTAAGG
>NZ_JAUBOS010000160.1:0-1449 GCF_036700365.1 Microcoleus sp. w2-18bC1 | reverse complement strand
CAATACTCCGGACAGTTTTTAAAGAGGAATGCGATCACAATAAAATAGAGAAGTGAAAAAAGTGAGTGCAATCTGAACCCAAAATCAACAGAAAAAAAGGCACTCTTTTAGGTTAAGCTATAAAAACACACAAGCTCAACAGATTGCCTTATGAAGATTATTGAATCGATCTTACAACAAATGCCAGGGATTAGTCAACCCCAAAAGAAGTTTTTAATCACTTTATTTTCAACTATTTTGCTGGTCTATGGTAAGGTCAACTTCACGAATCTCAGTCGTTATAGTTATTTGAGCGAAAAAACCTACCGTCGTCACTTTCTCAAAAGCTTTAATTTTCCACAATTTAATCAATATTTCCTCGAATCTGCCTTAAATCCTGAACACACAGTCATTGCCGTTATCGATTGTTCTTTTTTAAGAAAAAGTGGCAAAAAAACTGACGGTAAGGGTTATTTTTATAATGGTGTAGCGGGGAAATCGGAACAGGGGTTGGAAATTTCTGTAATTTCTATTGTCGAAATTGAGACTCGTTTATCTTATAGTTTAAGTGTACAACAAACTCCATCACGCCCTCAAATAAAGCCTGCGAAAAAGCTGCCCCAAAAACCGAAGAATAGCTGGTCAAAAAAATCTCGCAAAAAACCTGACTTTCAAAGCTCAACGCCTGACATCACAAGAGTTGATGACTATGCACAACATCTAAAGAATACTCGTTGTTACTTCCCAACTTCTGTACGTTATTTGGTGGCTGATGGCTATTACTATCGCTCTAAATTCTGGGATGCTGTGCGCGACTTGAATTTAGACTTTATTGGCAAGTTAAGAAGTGATGCTAACCTACGCTATCTCTATACAGGTGAACAAAAGAAACTGGGAGCTCCACGTAAATATGATGGCAAGGTTGACTGCCATGATTTGAGTCGTCTTAATTTCGTTAAATACCTAAAACCGGGAGTTTCATTATATACATTGATTGCGTGGAGTTGTTGTTTAAATTGCCCAATTTGTTTGGTTTGTATCTCTGAAGTTCAAGCCAACGGCAAAATCAAAAATGCTTTATTGTTTAGCACTGATATTCACCTACCACCTGAGCAAATTCTTGAATATTATCAGGCTCGCTTCCAGATTGAATTTATTTTTCGTGATGCCAAGCAATTTACAGGATTGTCTGATTGTCAAGCTCGTCATTTACCACGGCTTGATTTTCACTTTAATGCCAGTCTAATTGCCTTAAACTTAGCTAAACATCAACTCTCTAGTTGTCATTCATCTGCCAAGTCGTTTGTGTTTTCTATGGCCTCTTATAAACGTCTGGAATTCAATAAGCATCTACTTTCTACCTTTATTGATAAGTTAGATTTAGACCCGGATTTGATTTTAAATCACCCTAACCTTCCTTCAGTCTTGTCTTATGGTACTCTGGCTGCTTAAAAACTGTCCGGAGTATTG
>NZ_JAUBOS010000113.1:0-8821 GCF_036700365.1 Microcoleus sp. w2-18bC1 | reverse complement strand
GCACTTTACTATTGAGCGCGCGATCAAATAACCCAGGCCACGTAACACGCGGGCGATATATTCAGCAAGCCCTATTTCATTCTTACTCCAGTGCTCCAGCACTTTTGAGCAATTTGACCACACTGGAATAACCCTTAAACTCAGCCAGCATTAAAGCTGTATAATTTCCCGGATTTTTGTGGTTTAGTTCTGAACCAGCCTCAATTAAAATCTTTACTGCATCAGGATAACCCCGATGTGCAGCCCACATTAAAGCGGTTGCGCCCGAATCATCCAGCAAGTTGACATCGGCACCTTTTTCGACTAATAATTGGACGATCGCCACATAACCGCGATCGCACGCCTTCATTAAAGCCGTTTTCCCCAAATCCGCCGGGACATTGGGATCAGCACCGCCGTCAAGCAAAGCCTTCACAGTCTCGGTATGTCCGTGAAACGCAGCAAGCGTCAAAGCCGTCTCCCCAAAGTTTTTCGCATTCAGAAACTCATCCCGATTTGAGTTTACTTTTTGCAGCAAAGCCGATACGATCGCACTATGGCCGTGAACAGCCGCCACCAGTAAAGGCGTATCGCCCAACCGATTTCTAGCACCGACACTAGCACCTCGGTTTAAGAGCAATTCCACTACATCTTCGCAGCCTTCCACCACCGCAAAATTCAAAGCAGTTTCATCATCTTTATCCTTAGCGTTGATATCGGCGCCACCATCGAGTAAGATATGGGCGATCGCCGCATTTCCACCAGCAGCAGCCGCCATCAAAGCCGTGCCCCCATCTCCATTTTTCACATTCGCATTAGCACCCGCACCAAGCAAAGTTTGCACCACATCAGTATTGCCGGCATCCGCAGCCAAAGTTAAAGCAGTTTCGCCGTTTTTGTCGGGAATTTCGACATCAGCACCCGCAGCCAACAGCGCCTCGACAACAGCCAAATTTCCCGCCGTCGCAGCCAGCATCAAAGCAGTTTTGCTCTCTAGATTTTTAACATTAGCATCCGTCCCACAATTGAGCAAAATTCGCACAATTTCAGCGCTTCCTTGACGGACAGCTAAAAACAGCATAGAATTGTCAGCAACAGCACCCGCATCCACCAAAGCTTTAACAACAGCTTGATGACCGGATAAAGCAGCCATTTTCAAAGCTGAATCTCCATCTTTATCACGCACATTTACATCAGCATTAGCATCAAGTAACATCTGCACAACATTGATATCACCCTTGAGAGAAGCCGCCATCAAAGCTGTACTTCCATCATCATTTTTAGCATTAACATCAGCACCCGCAGCCAGCAACAGCCGCACAGAGTCAGCCTGTTTGTGAGCCGCCGCCAGCATCAAAGCCGTTAGCCCAAAACGCCTGCTCACCTGGTTGACATTAGCGTCATTGTTTAGTAGAGTACGCACGATTTCTGTATAGCCCTTTTGGGCAGCAAACATCAAAGCCGTCGTCCCCTCAGAGTCTTTGGCGTTAGCGTCAACTCCCTTAGCGAGTAAAGCTTGGACGTGAATAATGTTGCCAGTCTTGGCGGCTTGAATCAATACAGCGTCTTGTTTAGTGGCAGGCATAATAGTCTCTCATACCGTATATTTTTACCGTCGCACGAGACGGCCTGACTGGTATGCTAAGTTTTATGAAGTATGTTTGCTAATCCTCAGAACACTATGAATCTCGAAATTCCTCAGTCAGTGAAAGTTTGGAGCCAATTCTTCCACCCAGTTTTAATGTGGGTACTGCTGGCCATCTCATTTTATGCTTTGTATCTCGGCTTGCAAATCCGCCGTACCAGAAGTGCGGAAGGCGAAGTCAAAAAAGAGTTAATTAAGGGTAAATTCAACATCAAGCATCACCAGATGGGTTCTTTGCTGCTAGCCTTGATGGTAACGGGTGCAGTCGGCGGAATGGCCGTCACCTACATCAACAACGGCAAGCTATTTGTCGGGCCGCACTTGCTAGCAGGGTTGGGAATGATGTCAATAATTGCGATCGCAGCATCGCTGACTCCTTTGATGCAAAAAGGCAATGATTGGGCGAGAAACGCTCACATCTTTCTGAATGTTGTGCTCTTGGGGCTGTTTGGCTGGCAAGCGGTATCAGGCGTGGAAATCCTGCAAAGAATTATCAGCAAAATGTGATAATTTGGGTAAGATTGCTAATTGCTAATTGCTTTAGGGCGATTAGTGATTAGCAATTAAATTGTGATAACTTTTAGTTGTTTAATAGCCAAGCTTTCCTTGGGATGATATAATAGGCTAAAGTTAAACTGAGCGAACAAATTATAAGATTAATCAGGGAGCTTTTTGAAATCAAAAGAATTAAAGCCATGCTAGAAAACCTGATCAAATACTTTGTCTACGCAACAAAAGGCTATATTACAAAAACGCAGTTAATCAAGTTTTTGTATTTGGCCGATCTTTATGCGGTCAAATGGACAGACAAGCAGCTTACTGATTTAGATTGGCGTTATTATCACTATGGGCCTTGGAACGAAGGCATAGACGCTGCTTTAAATCAAATGAATGGCAAAGAGATTGTTCAAGAATCTCAGGGAGAAAGTATATTCATCAGACTTGGTGAGGGAGCTGGTAATGTGGATGATTTAAAGTTACCTTTAGGTCTGAAGCTAATGCTTGACAACATCAGGAGAGAATGGGTCGGGGCAGGAGAGGATAAACTGAATCAGTTACTAGAATATGTCTATAGCACTGCTCCCATGCTTGAGGTTAAATATAGCCACGAACCAGAGGAACAGGTGAGACTTAATCTGTACAAAGAAAGAGAAAAGTTAATGAGTGAATTGGGGTGAGCGAGTGGCTGGACAAAAACCGCGTCAAGGTTGGATTTATTTTATCAATCCCTATAGAGTATCTCTTCGTTGCAAACTCGGTCATGATCATATTTATGAGATAAATGAACCAGGGGAGATTGAGTGCAAGACAATTTCTTGCACTCAGGTGATTAATTCGAGTCGGGTTTTTCGGGGAGAGCATCCTTATATCGTTTGGACAAGTGACCAATTTCAAGATGAATCTAAATACATCCAAACTTTGACGCTGATTCCGTTGACTTCACAAGAAACCTATAAAGGTTTGCCAACTGTATATCCGATTAATTCTACAAGCACAAATAGTCTTCCTAATAATTCCTTTGCTTTAGTGCATCAGATATGTACTGTTGATGCTAACTGTTTTAAAGATTCGCAAGGGGATTGGCTTAAGCGACTTGCACAACTGGATAAAGCAGATAAGGAAGCTATAGAGGAACGTTTAAAGTATTTTTTTAATCTTGGGGATAATCCGAGTGAAGATTGGTTTATTAAAAATGCGTCTATAGAACTTTTGCAGAAAGTGTTTAATCTTCTACCGGATGAAACCACAAAAAGTATGGCTATAGAAAAACTGATCGACGATTTGCGATCGTAGTCAATGAGTAGTAATATATCGTAGGGATCAAGAAGGTTTTTTCAGTGGACTTGAGCACTCTCGCTATATCCTGTTAACCTTCTCGATCGCCCAAACGGCATCTTAGCCCCATCTAACAAAAATCAAAAAAGGCGGCACCCAGATTTGAACTGGGGGTGGAGGTTTTGCAGACCTCTGCCTTACCACTTGGCTATGCCGCCGTCACGTCGGAAATTTGACGTTTTCTTATAGTACACCAAATCTCGAAAATTTTAACATACCGGTCAAAAATTTCGTAAAGCGCAGCTATCCCGTAGGGAATCGCCCTTTTTTCCCATATCCCCAAAACCCATCCGAGGCTATTCTAGAACTACATCGATCGCCCGCAACACCAGCCATGACAACAGTTTCTCCCCTACTCGTCGCCCAAATCACCGACACTCACTTGTTTGCAGAGATCGATCGAGAATGGAAAGGCCTCTCAACAACCCGCACCCTCCAAGCAGTTCTCGATCGCGTGCAACAGATACAGCCACCGCCCGACTTACTCCTACTCACAGGCGACTTGTCCCAAGACGAAACACCCGAATCCTACCAGCGCCTCGTCTCCCTCATCGCCCCCCTCGGAATACCCGCCTACTGGATACCTGGGAACCACGACAACATCCCAGTCATGGCAGAAATCTTAAATCAGTCGCCTCTTTCCCCAGAAAAATCATGGATGCTAGGAAACTGGCAATTTCTATTACTTTCGAGTGTGGAAGCCGGATGCGACGGCGGGCGGCTTTCCCCAGAAAGCTTGCATTGGCTGGAGTCTCAACTGCAACAAACCGGCGATCGACCTGTTATCATTGCCTTACACCATCATCCTTTGCCGATCGACTCTGAAATAATGGATGGAATGATGCTGCACAATGCCGATGAATTTTTGGCAATTGTCGATCGATATCCTCAAATCAAAATAGTCCTCTGCGGCCACATTCACCAAGAATTTCAACAACAGCGGGGCTCAGTTACCTACTTGGGGACACCCAGCACCTGCATCCAACTTTTACCCAAAAGCCATCCTATTATACTTGACGAAATCCCGCCGGGATTTAGATTGCTTGAATTGGCGATCGACGGTACTTGGAACACCAGAGTTGAGCGAGTTGCTGCAAAGTCGCCACCAAATTAATATTTTTTAGTCTGCCTAAATTTATTATCAAATTTACATTCTGTTGTCAATACATCAACAGATAGATTGTTTTTAGCAGCCCCATCTTTTATGATATTTATTAACCATAGATTGCAGACATACGTAAACTAGCGAGCTACGAACATAAATGTCGATCGCAATTTAAAAAAAACAGGAAAAACTAAATATATGTCTCAACTCAATGGCGTGATGATGCAGTATTTCCACTGGTACAGCCCCGACGACGGCAGCCTGTGGAATCAGCTAGCGAAATCGGCAAAAGATTTAGCCAAAATAGGCGTTACATCGCTGTGGTTGCCGCCAGCCTATAAAGGAACCGGCGGCGGTATGGATGTGGGTTACGGCGTCTACGACTTATTCGATTTAGGCGAGTTCGACCAAAAAGGGTCGGTACGCACTAAATACGGCACAAAAGATGAATATTTGGCCGCGATTAAAGCTGCCCAAGATGCAGGAATTCGGATTTATGCCGATGTTGTCTTTAACCACAAATTAGGTGCCGATGCAGAAGAAGAAGCCGAAGCCACGCCCTTCCATCCCGACAACCGGAATGACACCGTAGGCGAATATCAAAAAATCAAAGCTTGGACGCATTTTACCTTCCCCGGACGCGACCAAAAATATTCTAGTATGGAGTGGCATTGGTGGCATTTTGACGCCATTGATTACAACGTTTACAACACAGAAACCCATGCCGTTTACTTGCTAAAAGGCAAAGAATTCGATCGAGGAGTAGACTTAGAAAAAGGTAATTTTGACTACCTCATGGGTTGCGATTTAGATATGGACAACCCAGAAGTCAGCGGGGAGTTGAAATACTGGGGTGAGTGGTATGTCGATACAACAAACGTTGACGGCTTTCGCTTCGATGCCGTCAAACACGTTAAAGCAGAATTTTTCCAAGAATGGTTGGAACACGTTCGCCACTATGCCCAACGCGACCTATTTGCCGTCGGTGAATATTGGTCTTACGAAGTGGAAGCTTTGCACTACTTCATCCAAGCAACGGATGGTAAAGTCTCCTTATTTGACGCACCCCTCCATTACAACTTCCACGCTGCTAGCAAAGCCGGCAATAGCTACGACTTGCGAACAATTTTTGATAACACCCTCGTCCAACAGCAACCAACCCTCGCCGTTACCTTGGTTGACAACCATGATTCTCAACCATTACAATCCCTAGAATCTGTTGTCGAGGCTTGGTTTAAACCTCTTGCCTACGCTTTAATCTTGCTACGAAGCGAAGGATATCCGTGCATTTTTTACCCGGACTATTATGGCGCCAACTATAAGGATACAGCAAACGATGGCAACGAATACGAGATTTGGTTAGATAAACATCAGTTTATTCTCGATAAATTCTTGTTAGCGCGCCAAACTTATTCCTACGGCAATCAGTACGATTACTTCGACCACGCCAACACTATTGGCTGGACGCGACTCGGAGATGAAGAACATCCGGGCGGCATGGCTGTGGTACTCAGTAACGGAGGCGATGGCACTAAGTTTATGGAAGTCGGACAACCGAATCGAACTTATATTGACATCACCGAACACATCAAAGAATCAATCACAACTAATGACGATGGTTGGGCTGATTTTAGGTGTAACGCCGGTTCTGTTTCGGTCTGGGTGCCACAGCCGTAAGGACTACGTTAAAATTGACGTAATCCTCTGCCTAAAGTAGGGTGTGCAGTGCACACCTTACCGCTATAATTATTACCTTAAACCATTTTTAACTTGCATGATTTTGATGAAAGAAACTTGTTTGTAGTGAGGACTAAACTCCTCTCTCTAGTATTATTTTTATGCTATGCGATCGCCCAAAAAAATATTTATCTAAAAAAATATGAAACTTTCAGAAAAAGTTGCAGTTATTACCGGCGGTGGGTCGGGAATTGGTCATGCAGCAGCAATTTTAATGGCCAAGGAAGGCGCCAAAGTTGCTATTATCGATCACATTTTGGAAACGGGGCAAGAAACCGTCCGGCAGTTGGTCAATGAAGGAGGCTGCGGGCTGGCTATTGCCGCAGATGTTGGGGATTCTCAGCAAATGCAACAAGCTTTTCAAACAATTTTTGACAAATATCAAAGAATTGATATTGTGTTTGCAAATGCTGGTATTAACGGTGTATGGTCGCCGATAGAGGAGATAGAACCCGATGAGTGGGATCGGACAATTAATACCAACCTCAGAGGAACATTTTTGACTGTTAAGTATGCTATTCCTCATCTGAAAAAACAAGGAGGTTCGATTGTCATTACATCATCAATTAATGGCACCAGAAGTTTCAGGAAAGTTGGTGCCACGGCCTACGCTTGTTCAAAAGCTGCCCAAGTAGCCTTTGCAAAAATGCTGGCGCTAGAACTCGCAGCCTGCCAAATTAGAGTCAATGTGATCTGTCCGGGCGGGGTGCTAACTGCCATTGAGGAAAGCACTGTTAAGCGCCATCTCGATCGCATTCCAGTCCCGCCTGATTCCATTCAAGACATGATTCCTTTGACGGATAATACGGCAGGTTCTAGCGAAGAAGTCGCTCAATTAGTGTTATTTCTGGTATCACATTCCTCCAGCTTCATCACAGGTACTGAAGTCTGGATTGATGGTGGCGGTTCTTTGATTTAAAATCTCTATAGCAGCAATTTAAAGAATCTTGCTACCAATTACCCATCTTCAATCTAAAATCTAAAATCGATTGACTGACTATCAAGCAATTTGGTCACAAGCCCCTGGATTTATCACTAGGCTCAATTCTTCAATCTAAAATCTAAAATCTAAAATCTAAAATCGATACTAGGCTCAATTATTCAATCTAAAATCTAAAATCTAAAATCTAAAATCGATTGACTCTCCTTTGTTTAACAGCACTTTGCAATGTCTGGGGCAGCCACTTATCGTACTGAGGATAAACAGGCAAACGCTGCACGATTTGCCATCCCGATGCTGCTAAAATTTCTGTTAAAGTTTGGTGTTGCAGGTGAGGATAATCGGGATTAACTTCATCCCGCGGCCCAATTCCTCCTAAATCTCTAGCACCTGCTTCTAAACAAGCCAGCAATATCTCTGGCTGTGCAACTAAATTCGGGGGAATTTGCAGCCTGATTTCAAATGGTAAAATACTGCGGGCGATCGCAATTACTTCGGGCATTTTTGTAGCATCAAAAACTTCACCCTCCCAACTTTGCTGATTTCCCGGACTGTGTGGCTGGAGGATAACTTCTTGAATGTGATTGTAACGCGAATGAATCCGGGCGATCGCCTCTAATGTCTCCACGCAATCGGCCGAACTTTCCCCAATTCCCAGCAGCAAACCAGTTGTAAACGGAATCTTCAATTCCCCAGCCCATTCTAACTGTTGCAGCCGCAACGCCGGCACTTTACTCGGTGCGTGTCGGTGAACCGTTTGTAACAAATGTGGGGCAAGCTGTTCTAGCATCAGCCCCATCGATACATTTACCTCTTTTAACAGTGCCATCTCCTCAAAGCTGAGCGGCCCCACATTAGTATGCGGCAAAAATCCCAGAGCAAGTGCTAGTTCGCACAAATCGTAAATCCGCTGCAACCAAGCTTTTCGGCGTTGACTGTGAGGATGTACCTCGCCGCTGAGGATGAGAATTTCAATTACACCTTGACTTTGCAGCAAGTTGAGCTGTTTTTCGGCTTCTGCGAGTGTTAGCCAAGGACTTTGCAGCGGTTCTGCCCGAAAATTGCAATAAGTGCAGCGGTTATAACACTCGTAAGTGGGAACCAGAGTATAAGCAGGGCTGTAGGTGACGGTGCGGGACATTCCTTGGGACTTTTATCGATCGGACTTACGCAACAACATATATCTGTGCAGTGCGAGTTTTGCGGTTGGCGATCGCCACCCTTCATCTATCTTAACACTGACGCCCGTCCCGAATCTCGTTGCCCCGGTAGATTATGAGTATTCTTCCTTTGTGGGCGATCGTCCACTAATTCCGCATTCAGCTTTTCAACTCCTTATATAGCAAGCCTTCTGGCTTTTAAAAATCATAATTTATGACACATATAAGAAAAACTGTTCTTAAAAGGCCTTTACAAACTGAAATAAAAGCTTTATGTTTATTTACATGGCGGAACACAAAGCCGTCACGAACATTGAAAACCAAATAAAGCAATCATAAACAAATGACAACAACCTTACAGCAGCGCGAAAGCGCCAACGTCTGGGAACGCTTTTGTGAGTGGGTAACATCAACCGACA
>NZ_JAUBOS010000112.1:0-8907 GCF_036700365.1 Microcoleus sp. w2-18bC1 | reverse complement strand
CAGGTTTTTGGTGCTGATAATTCTATCACTGCTCTCGATTTTCTTACTCTTTCTCCTTGAAAACAAAGCGCATTAAACAGCGTGTAATGTTCTATTCATACAGCACCTTACCGCTGTTTATTGAAAAAATCTAATCCTAAAAAAATAGCTGCGATGCTTCCTGCTACACAAATTTCTCGGTTTTTTATTTTTACCAAAACTTCAGCAATAGGAACTAAAACTACTTCAATATCTTCTGTAATATCTAATTTTATTTTGCGAGCAAGCTTGACATTTTTAGCAAAGTAGAGGTGGATAGAATTGGTGTCTTTTACGGGGTTATCATATAAGGTTGCTAGTTCCAACAATTCTTCAGCAACATATCCCGTTTCTTCGGCAAGTTCTCTGGCGGCTGCCGATTTCCCGCTCTCTTCAGCAGGATTGAAAGATCCAGCAGGCAGTTCCAGCAAAATTTCGCCTACTCCGTGCCTGTATTGGCGCACTAATAAAAGTTCGTGCTGCTCTGTTGTGGCAAATACGAGGGCGATGTTGGGTCGAACATTAACAAAAAAGTCGTCTATAATTTGTCCGCTTGGCAATTCTATTTCATCTTGTCTAACCTGACACCACTTGTTGTTAAAAACGAAGCGCGATCGCAATAATTTCCATTTAACTAAATTTTTCATATCGCAATAATGCTAAACTTTCAGCGTCATCCGAACGCAAAATTTTCCCATCCATAATCTATTTCAGATCAAAAATTTCACTTAGCCGCCATGCCATACAAAAAATTACTCACCCGATTTGGGGAAGGCTTACAAAAATTGACTGTTAATTCTCTACCAGCGGGATTGTTTGCGATCGAGTCACTGAGTCTGAGTCTAGCAGTCGTCGCCGCAGTTGCAGCAGTGCCGGCAACACTGGAACCAGCAAATGCTTCTACAGTGACAAGTTGGCAATTCGATCCGGCGACAAATCAGCTAGAAATTACTCTCCCAGAGGGAACAACCCCCACATATTCTCTACTCAACCCGTCTCAGATTGCTGTGGATTTGCCCAATACTGAGATCGGAGTAGATGCAACTCAGCTATACCCGCAAGGCAGAGTGCGTTCTGTGGGGGTGAGTCAACTTCAACCGGGAACGGCGAGAATTCTGGTCAATTTGGCTCCAGGAGTCGGTTTCAGCGCAGGGCAAGTTCAATTCCAAAGAAGCGGGGTAGAAAATCGCTGGGTGTTGCGTCCTTCGATCGAACCGACTCCAATTATGGAAACTCCCGAAACTCAACCCCAGACTGCCATACAAGTACCGCAAAACCAGCCACCGACAGATTCCAACTCAACTGCTGCCACAGAGGTCGATCGACCTGAATCTCCTACTTCCCTGAATCCCGGTACAAATTTTTCGCCGCGGTCAACTCCCAATGACCAAATCCGGCCTCTAAGAGTGCCTTTAGTCAATGTTCGCCTTGACGAACGCCGTGGGGTACAAGCTGCTGCTCTACCCCGCCTAGACCCTCAAATAACGGCTGCTGCTGCACCCCAACAGCGGACGCTTACTTTTCTTACTTTTGGTGAACCACTTCCTCGCGGCCGCTCAAATGCTCCTTTGCAGGCTGCGACTGGGGCGAATGTCTTGCTGCGGGCGGGCACGGAGCTCAGTTTGCTATACCCCGGCGATCGGGCTTTGCGACTGCAAGCCAAGCCCAGCCGAGAGGAAGTGTTGCTGCTGCAAGGGGGAATTCTCGACAGCCGCGGCAATACGATCGTACCTGCTAATACGCCAGTCATCGGTCGGTTTGAAACAACGAACCTCGGCAGTAGATTTGTGGTTGAAGCTATTAGTCTCAATGGCCGCAATATCCCTCTCTTCGCTCGCTCAGAGCCCGTGGGAGGCCGACGAGCTCAGCCTTCCGATCGCAGTTTGTTGCGAAATACTGGTCTTGGTGGCTTAGCTTTGTTCTTGCTGAGCGGCTTTTCCGGTGTCGGTTTGTTGGCGGGAGCAGCCGCTGGTGCTGCTACAACTTACGTCGCTGCTCCTCAACCTGCTACGATTCAACCGGGTCAAATTTTGCAAGTTCAGTTAACCGAAGATTTCCCCCAGTTCGGTTTTTGAAGCAAGAATGAAGAGGGGACAAGGAAGAACGAAGAGGTTCGAGGGAAGACTTCCTTTTTCCCTCGAACTTCTTCGTTCAATATTTTCTTAGAGCAGTTTTCCATTCTATGAAATAAAGTAAGGACTTAGGCAAAGCCTAAGTCCTACCCCCTATCTGTAATTGACTCAACTGAAAACCGCTATATCGGCGATTTAGAAATTTTGACCTTCAGTGGTTGGAGCTATCGAACCCGGTTGGTTGAGGAACAGGTTTTTAGCGCCGTCGTTTTGGTAGATACAGTTAATTTCCGGTTGAGCTTCCAGGGGGCCGGTGAAGCCAAAGGTGTTCATGCGATTTTTGCAATCGCGCACTTGGTCTTGGCTGATGAGTTTTCTTTGTTCCAGAATTGCCCAGTTATTGGTTCGCAGGACGCATCCGGGGCGCATACTCGGCTGCGAGATGTAGACGTTGAAGGGGTTGAGGGTGACGTAGAGGCGCATATCTGTCACCATTGCGCTTGCTCCAAACTGCACGCAAAGTTCAGGGTTCGGGGCGCTGCGATCGATAAATTCACGGGAGGCTACGTTCTCTGGGCTAATTGTAGCTGTGGAGCTAAAGGCAATGCCAATCCCAATTCCCAGAATAAAGACGGCTGTTAAAATCCCTAGGGTGGCGGAATTGAGGAAAGAGGGTTTGCCGGACTGAGGTTGACGCCGCGACTGTCCGCCAAAGGAGCCGGAGTAATCGGAGTCTTCATCTCCTCGGGATGGGTCGCCGCTGAATCTGTCGTTGTAGGATTTAGGTTTGCGTTTCATATAATGTTCGTTCCCTCAGTTCTGGAGACTCAACAGGTAGTAGTTTGTTATTTTTAACCGATCGCGCCTTTCTAATATTATGGCGCTAGGAATGTGGTTGCGTAGGACCCAGGACACGCCCTGTGGGTTTGGTGTTGGGTTCACAGCTCGCGATCGACCCAGGGGCTGCCTTGTCTGAATTTTCAGATTTCAATAAAATAGCTGAAAGTGAGATAGTCTTGCACAGCGGAGGAATCCGGCTCAAGATTGTTGACAAATTTTAACATTTTACAAGTCAGGAGGTATAGATTAGTGTCTGTCGAAATTATTCAAAAGCCTTCCACAGTCCGCAAGCTTGCACCGCGCTACCGCGTTCTGCTGCACAATGATGATTTCAATCCTATGGAGTACGTGGTGCAGACTTTGATGGCGACGGTACCGAGTCTGACTCAGCCACAGGCGGTAAATGTGATGATGGAAGCCCATACTAACGGGATGGGATTGGTGATTGTTTGCGCTCTCGAACACGCTGAGTTTTACGCTGAAACGCTCAATAATCACGGGTTGAGCAGCAGCATTGAACCTGACGATTAGAACCTGACGGTACTGCAACGGATTCGCGTAGCCGGTTTCAGACTCATACCGTCCTCATACCGTCAACCCTCATACCAAAAAGCCAAGGGTTAGGCCCTTGGCTTTTTGGTATATTTAATCCGGTAGATATGGAAATTTGAAGAGGATAGTTTTTCGGAACGGCCGGAAGTGGTTCGGAGCTAGGTGAGCTCTCGCGCCAATTTCAACTCTTCAATCTCAAATCTTTATCAGAGGAAATTAATAACGTCCTCCGCCGCCGCCCCCTCCGCGAGCAAATTTTCCAGGGCCACCGCCGCCCCGGTTGCCGCCGCCCCGGCCACCTTCATCTTCGCGGGGCTTGGCTTTGTTAACTTTGAGGTCGCGACCCATCCACTCTGCTCCGTCGAGAGCAGCAATCGCTGCATCTTCTTCTGCATCTGTGGACATTTCTACAAAACCGAAGCCGCGCGGGCGACTGGTTTCTCTGTCGGTAGGTAGATGTACCCGCTTAACAGTTCCGTATTCGGCGAAGACGGTGGTGATGTCTTCTTGGGTAACTTGGTAGGATAAGTTACCGACGTATATCGACATGAGGAATAACTCCAAAATTTAGACAGTGCGAAGATTTCAGTTTCGGAGAGTCCCCTGCCGATACAGAAGGGCAAGTTTTTAGACAATTCTGTAGCAATGAACAAAGCCTGCAACTGAATCTGATTCACACTTGGTACTTTAACATAGAATAATGTCTTTTGAGTAGGTTTCAGGAGTTAATTAAGTTGTTCTAATCAAAGGTAAAACTTTTAGGGTATTCAGAAACCTGGTCGATCGGCGTGATGTTTTGCCTGCATTGGAAGCAGAGAAAGTTATGCCGCGCCCTCTCACCGCAGGAAAGATACATCCACCTTGCCAAAGTTGGTACTCAAAGCTAGGTTTACGTTTTCTAGGGCTTTGACTAACCACACCACGCCTTCTCGGGTACTGCATTCGTAATGACCGAACAAAATTGCCAGTCGCTTTTCTAGGTAGGGCTTGACTTTGCCGCAAATTAGTACGATTTTCAGCAGCAAACCTGTGGTTTGGGTCGGCCCGAGGTTTGAGATCAGGTCGATGAAGACAAAGTGGTTGGGCCGCACAGGACTCTCTACTACTAAAAAGTTCAATAACTGGCTGCAAGTTCTGATCATTAAAAATTCGTTAAACTTCTGATCATCGCTGTGGGGTAGGGTATTTTGTAGTTGCTTATACAATTTTTCGTTAAAGAGACGTTTGCCGTAGCGATCGTCGGTGACAGAAGAAATCAGGTATTCGTACAAGTCGTCTTTAAAGGAGCGGTAGGACTGATAGGTGCTGGCGTTCGCCGTGAAACGGCCCGCTAGCTGTCTGTAGGTATCGGCTCCTTCTACTTTTCCGACAAATTGCTTGAGGGCAAAGAATAGTTCCGGGTCGGTCAACAGGGTCGGATTTTTTATAGGCTGTATATTTCTGCCGAAGGAAAGGGAGGTTTCCCGACGCGCTATGTGAGCCTTTCTCACTTGGTGGGCGACATATTGTGAGAGGTTGATCTCAAATTGCTGCTGCTTTTGAGCTTGGATTTTTTTAATGATCTTTTGCTGTTCGTAGGTGCTGTCGTCGCTGAGGAGGCAGTGTTTGTAGAGGTAAGGGTAACGGGGAATTAAGGTTCCGAGGGCAAGGGTAGCAGGGGTTTTGCTGTTGCTGCTATCTTCATTGTTGTGAGTTATGACTTTGGCTAAACGTTGGAGGGTGAGGTACTGTTCGCTTTCGGTAAATTGATTTACTAATTGGGGGATGGAGCCTCGCCCGCGCGATCGATTGTATGCAAATAATATTTTTTTGGGCGCTTCTTCAAACAGAGCGATCAATTCAGGGATGGCTACTTGCTTGCTGGGGTAAGTTTGCCAGCGGTTGATCAGGATGTGGCAGCAGCGGTTGAGGATGTACTTGAATTCTTGTTCGGCGTGTTCTGAGGCTGCTATTTTTTCGAGTGCTTCGGCGACGGAGCGATCGGGATATCCGCTACCCTGGATAAACAAAGTGCGAAAGCGGCTGATGAGTTCGGCAGGCTGCTCTCGTTGTACCAACTCCAGCCAGTGCTTGTAAAGTAGCTGTTCTTCTTCGTGGCTTTGTCTGTTGTAGTCGTTCACTGTGGATTAACCCTCCGAGGCTGGGGCAGGAGCTTTCAGCGCTATTATTTTGATGAATTGGCGAATGAATCGCAACAATTGAGTCAACCGAGCTTCTCGCCGGATGAGGCTTATGGGTAGAAGCTGTCAGCAGCTTAAGCCGATCAATATTTTTTGCTTAGTTAAACTATTTATCAACACCAGCATGACATGAATTGTTGGTAATTAGCAAGGCCTTAAATACCATCGAGTTTGTAAAGTATTGGTAAAGATTGTGGGGGGAGTACGGGATAATTTCTTGGTGGGCGGACGATTTAGTATTAGGATGATCAAGGTCAATCCTGATCCGCAGCCCGGTGTAAGTTAAATTTGAGATTGGGCGAGGTAGAATTAGCTGTGAAAATAATTATTTGAAATGTGAGTGCTGGTTATGGTTTGTCGTGTAAGTATAGCCCAACTATCTGAAATTTTAAGTGTACCTTTGCCTGCTGTGTCTGAGAACCTTTTGACAGCTTTAGGGACAGGTATTGCCACAGATACGCGCACTCTTGAGGGGGGCGAAGTATTTTTGGCGCTGCGGGGAGAGAATTTTGATGGCCATCAATTTGTGGCAAAAGCCCGGGATTTGGGGGCGATTGCGGCGATAGTCGATCGACATTGGCAACAGGAAATGCCTAATTTTCCGCTGTTGCGCGTTGATGATACTTTAAAAGCTTATCAGTCGATCGCCCGTTGGTGGCGTGACCAATTCAGTATACCTATAGTTGCTGTTACTGGTTCTGTAGGTAAAACTACTGTTAAAGAGTTAATTGCCGCGGTTTTGTCAACGAAGGGAAATGTTCTTAAAACTCAATACAACTACAACAATGAAATTGGCGTACCAAAAACTCTGCTGGAGCTTTCACCTTCCCACAATTATGCTGTAATTGAAATGGGAATGCGCGGCCGTGGTGAAATTGCGCTACTGTCGCAAATTGCTCGTCCTACTGTGGCGGTAATTACTAATGTAGGAACCGCACATATCGGGCGATTAGGATCGGAAGAGGCGATAGCCCAAGCTAAGTGTGAACTTTTAGCCGAAATGCCTGCTGATAGCATTGCTATTCTCAATCACGATGGTGATAGATTAACCGCAACTGCGGCGAAAGTTTGGCAAGGAAAAACTTTAACTTACGGTTTAGAAGGCGGGGATTTGTGTGGGGAATTGCTCAATTATGATAAACTGTTGGTAGAAGGCGTTGAATTGCCACTGCCGCTGCCTGGACGCCACAATGCTGTAAATTATCTGGCGGCTTTGGCAGTAGGAAAAGTTTTAGGTATTGATTGGGAAGTTTTAAAGCAAGGTTTGTCTGTGCAGTTACCGGATGGACGGGCGCGCCGCTACGATTTGCCGCAGGATATTGTCATTCTGGATGAGACTTACAATGCTGGTTTGGAGTCGATGTTGGCGGCCCTGAGACTGTTAGCAGATACTCCTGGAAAGCGCCGGATTGCGGTGTTGGGAACGATGAAGGAATTGGGCGATAGGGCGATCGAATTTCACCGACAAGTGGGAATGGCGGCGCGAGAGTTGCAGCTTGATGCTTTGTTTGTTTTTGCTGATTTTGAGGAAGCAGCGGCGATGGCCGCGGGCGCTGCGGGTTTGCATTTTGTGGAGATAGGAGATATTACAGCCAAGGATGGGCGGGAAGATTTAGCAAAGCGGTTGTTGGGATTTGTTGAAAAGGGCGATCGGATTTTATTTAAGGCTTCTCATTCAGTTGAGTTGAATCGAGTTGTGGAGAAGTTTAGGGCAGATTTTGCGGAGGAGTAATAGAAAAGAAATTTTGGGGATTTGAAATTATGCGATCGCTTCTAGTCGATCGTCGCCTCAAACTCACGTTTCGATCGCTGATGCGTAGGGTAAGATGCCCATCTGCACCTAAGTCCCGATGGTTCAATATCCCGATCGCTCTAACGGCTCGATTTCGATATCTGGAGCAATCTCAATGGCTGCGATTCTGGCATTCTCAACTATCGTATTTCCTATCATTGTATTGTGTACTGCCTCAAACTTAGATTCGGCTTCCGAAATTTCTTCGTAGTGTACAATAACATGATAATATTTATTAATTGGTTCTCCAGAATCTGAAATTTCCACGGCAAGCGAATCTATATTCTGAGATTCTTCGGCTTTCTCGCGATACTCGTCGGCTAAATGTTCCAGGGCGATCGCGATCGCGTGTTCTTTCGTTTGTCCGTAAAAATTCATCGTATCATCAGGGCGATCGCTCAGAGATGACGAAATCTGACAAAGATACTGCCCGTTTGATTGAGCGCAAACGTCGATCGCAATTGTACCAGCAGTGCGATCGGGATTTATTTGAGTCATAAGCTGTTCGGCATTTAAAAGACGATAGTAGGGTGCCTTAGTCCATAAGCGTTTCCCTTGTCCAGAACTCACCAGAGCACAAGTTTTAGGAGCCGGGGAAGCAGGACTTATTTCAGGATATGTCGAAAAAAAGCTAAAATATCGATTAGTTTTCGTTGGACTTGTCATGTCGGAGAGCAAATATGAATTCAGTTGAGGAAACCGAATTGTCACACATCCTTGACTTGCCACTGATAGGGTCTGCTGAACAATATCTCTTCTCAGTCGAAGACAATCGAGAGCGTGCTGATAAGCTACAAAAATTACTTGTTCCTAAGCTTAAAATACTCATTGAACAAGCTTGTGACCAAATTCACCAAGTTTATGGCACAGATGTACTCTCAGATTGTCGAATAACGACTACACCAGCTCATCGATCTGGAGCCAAGAAAACCAAGCCATTCAAAATAGCAAGCGCTGGCTTGACTATAAAAGGAACTTGGTATTTCCAACTGAGATTCGAGTGTACTTCTGATAGTTTATTTGTGAACTTTTTTGGATTAAGAGGACTAGAAGGGAATCCGATTGTTCAAGTCCTGAAGAAGCATTTGAAAGATGTTACTCAGATTTGGGAGCAGGGTGAATATGAAGTTTACTCTGAAACTATTGCACCGAAAGAAGATGAAAATTTAGAGTATGATGAGTTCATTAACAAGCTGCAATTAGTTCCTGAACGAGATGGGAAAGGTACTTATATTCAGAGTCCATCCCTAGTTCTTCCTATTAAAGACCTAGATGCAGCTCAGCCAGTGATTGATAACTTTGTCGAACTCTTTGCTATCTTTCGTGCTGCAATAAATGTGTATCTTGGTGAGGAAGACCGTTTTGAAGAATATCTAAAACCCACATTCCGCAGATGTGTGTGGAATTTTTTTATCAGTTGTGAAAAGTTGGAGTCAAAAAGTTTTTCCGTTTA
>NZ_JAUBOS010000159.1:0-1489 GCF_036700365.1 Microcoleus sp. w2-18bC1 | reverse complement strand
TTAATAATTTTAGGAATCGCGTATTAGCTTGCTTTTCTGATTAGAGAAACTTATAACCATAAGTTCAGGAGAGCCGAGATTTTCCCCTCGGTTTAGGTAGTTTCGTCGGAGTACCAATGTCAACTAAAATCGATAACATTGATTGGGCAACACGTCCAGGAGTTAAATCGATCGTAGCAGATTGCCAAGGCAGTCGATTTTCTTTAACTAAATCCCTAGCCAGCCAGAGTTGCCAACTCCGGGGCGGCATTAAATCACTCCACCGCTCACATTGAGAGGGAGTTCTCAGGTTAGGCAATGTCCAATGTAATCTTTGCTTGGCTCTCCCGATACCAATGATCCACTCCAAAACGTCGTAAATACTTAAACCAAACTATTTCTAAAGGTAGAGTTAGTTTTCCCACCCAAGCCAACCACAAGGGTGGAAACGGCTGACCGTTTGACATGGGATTGAGTCTTTCGATGAGAATTAAATTGACAGGATGTTCAGGGGCGCGATAAAAATGTAAGTCAAGCCATTGACGGACTCGGACTTGTCCCAACTGTGGATGAGAGTCAATTTCGATCGCAGTATCCACTTTGAGCCATGTGGTTGGGTCATTGAGTCTCATTTTGGACCCGTGTTTTCGCGGTCTACCGCGACCACTATAGGCTGGTGGTGCTGACCAAAAACAAGCATTTTTTCGGACTCTCATTAAGCAATCAGCTTGAATATCTGCTTGCGCTCGCTACCCAAGTTGCATTGCCATATTCGGGCGTCTAAGACTGCTAATATTGGGTTGACGCTTTGTTGGCAAACAAGTTTGAGTTGGGAAGCTGCTTGAAGTATGGGTGAAGACCCACTACTAATTCTTTCATGGAGTAGGGGTAATGCCCAACTTCCTTGTTCTTCAGGTATCCACGCAATTGTACTATATCCCTGTCCAACAATGCAGCCTTTCTGATATTCATGGGTTCTGTCTTTTAATGTTTGAGCGTCAGGTCTCGCCCATGCAGTGTGGTCAATTGCCACTAATATATGTTCTGTTCTAGGTACTTGCTGCTGTAATTGCTCTTGATACAGCATCATCAGTTTTTTCCGGTCTGGTCTACAGTCTTGTAAGGCTTCATAGACGCTTGACCATTGACGATTGAATAATGGATTGAGCGAAAATTCCGCCAAACAAGCCGCATTCCTGGTTGTCATTACTGCATCCATCAGCTCAAATGTTGCATCTTTCGCCAGCACTAATAACTCGTATGCTGCTTGACGAAAGTCTTTTAATCGTTCACTGTTCATTAAAGGAGTGGATAGGTTTTCTTTTCACCCTTATTCTCTCCCAGCGCGGTGGCTCTAGTTCTTCTGAAGCCACCTTTCTCATCTTTATTTAGTCTAAACTACAGCTCTTGAAATTGGAAGTCTTTTTTCTGAAGTAGTGCAAAGGATACGCCCCTGGAATCAAGCCATGATGCGAGTTTGGGGCTATGGAACTCTCGATCACCTAAGACC
>NZ_JAUBOS010000158.1:0-1496 GCF_036700365.1 Microcoleus sp. w2-18bC1 | reverse complement strand
CATTGGTGACAAGTTAAGACTGTAAGTCTTTTGTCAAGAGGCTTTTAGAGAATTGTTGAAAAAAAACTGGTCAGACCCTCGCTGAAGATCCGGAAAAGGAGCCACAATTAACTTTATGTTGGGTTTTCGTTTCTGTTTGACAATACCTAAATCTCGATTTTTTGGGTCGGCAAAATACTTAACTGGATCTGTTGCCTTACCTTTTTGATGAGCCATAGTAAAATGATAAAGACCACGATAAATCATTTCTAATGAAATCTCATCAAAGGGCAGAGAAAGTTCATCCGCTACGGCATCACCTAAATCTACTAACACAGCATAAAACAACCACGTTGACCAAATTTGCAATTTAATTCCATTGATTGAACCAGTCCATAAATAACTTAAACCCAAGAGTCTTTTTACTGTATTAAAAGCCTCTTCTATTCGCCAACGACGCCGATATAAATCCGCAACTACATAAGGTGGCAAAACATGAGGCTCTAGAACACTTGTTAAATAAGAATGCCAGGTTTTTCCTGACCTAACTTCAATTAAACGTAACGTGATAAACGGAGTCTTTTTTGTGCCAGAACCTAGGCGTATTTTCCGGTCTCGCAGTCCATAACTATCTGTAAATACCTGTTCTATTTGAAGGGCTGCTCCTTTCTTTATTCTAGTAATAAATTCAACTTTTTTTTCGATTAATTTATGCCAAAACTTAAAATGATAAAATCCTCTATCCAGTAATAGCAAAGTATTTTCTGTAACTAAATTCAGCATATCTTCTTCCGCTCTAGTATCAGAAGCTTTAGGGTTTTCTTCAAACCAAATCTCAACAGGTAATCTGGTTATTAAATCAATGACTGTAATTATTTTTCCGGCTAATTGTCCTTTTTCAACTGATTCTAAGCTTTGTAGTTTTCTAAATAGAGCCTCCAATATTGAGCCATCTATTATCCAAATTTTCTCGAATTTTGATAAGGTAAATTGAATACTTTCTGGCAATGGACGTTTATTTCTACTATGCCAAGCTTTTCTGAGACTTGGCAATAAATCTTTAAATACTTTTTCAAATAACTCCGCAGGAAATGTCAAAAATCGTTGTGATACCGCTTGTTGACTAACTTTTGTGGGATTACACCACAGAAAACCGTCTCTGGCTAAGATTCTGGTCAGTTCTCTCACCCCTGCTACGTCTCGCCACAGTAACGTTAATACCGCAGCCATCATCAACGGTAAATTCAATATCCGCTCTCTGAGTCCTAATTTTCGGTAGTAATTTTCTTGATTTGTAATCGCCGGTGTCAGCAATCTTTCCAGTTGCTCTGCAATTACTTCATCTTCCACCATTGGTCTGTGTGTTTTTTTCGCGTGGTCTCGATTGGTTTTTCGGCTGCTGGTCATGGCTGCTCACCATCCCTCTATTACTTGTCTGTCATAAGTTTCCCACGATCCCAGACCCATGCAAATACTACCCTTGACAATTTCCCTTTTTCCTTAACTTGTCACCAATG
>NZ_JAUBOS010000157.1:0-1499 GCF_036700365.1 Microcoleus sp. w2-18bC1 | reverse complement strand
CTGTAGTTTAGACTAAAAAATCAGTGCAGCTAAAAGTAGCAGCCTTTTAGCAGAAGGCAAGCTGTTGCTCAAAAACTCAAGAGGGAGAAGATTAAACAGCTAATCTTGAAGACTTTTTGCGTCGAGAAACGCGTTTTTTAACAGTGGGATAGCACGGTGCCTTAGTACGTACCTTTCCTTTTTCCCAACCAGGGGATTTTCCCCTATGTTTAGGCGCTGTAGCGGGAGTACCAATGTCAACTAAAACCGACAACATTGATTGGGCAACACGTCCAGGAGTTAAATTAATCGTAGCAGATTGCCAAGGAAGTCGATTTTCCAGAACTAAATCCCTAGCCAGCCAGAGTTGCCAACTCATCAATGGCATTAAATCGCTCCAACGATCAGATTGTTCAGGAGTTCTGAAGTTAGGCAATGTCCAATGTAATCGTTGCTTGACAAATCTATACCAATGATCCACTCCAAAACGTCGTAAATACTTAAACCAAACAGTTTCTAAGGGTAGAGTTCGTTCTCCAACCCAAGCCAACCATAAGGGTGGAAACGGCTGACCATTTGACATGGGCTTCATTCTTTCGACGAGGATTAAATTTACTCCCTGTTCAGGCGCACGATAAAAATGTAAGTCAAGCCATTGACTGACTCGGACTTGTCCCAACCCTGGATGTTCGTCAATTTCAATCACAGTATCCGTTTGGAGCCATGTGGTTGGGTCGTTGAGTCTCATTTTCTGCCCATGTTTCCGTGGCCTACCGCGACCACTATAGGCTGGTGGTGCTGACCACAAACAGGCATTCTTTCGGACTCTCATTAAACAATCAGCTTGAATATCTGCTTGCGCCAGTACCCAATTTGCATTCCCATATTCTCGATCTAAAACTGCTAAAACTGGGTTGACGCTCTGTTCACAAACAAGTTTGAGTTGGGAAGCTGCTTTTTCTATTGGCGAAGACCAACTACTAATTCGTTCATGTAGTAGGGGTAATGCCCAACTTCCTTCTGCTTCGGGTATCCACGCAATTGTACTGTACCCCTGTCCAATAATTACGCCTTTGTGATATTCATGGGTTCTGTCTTGTAATGTTTTGGCATCTGGTCTGCCCCATGCAGTATGATCGATTGCCACTAAAACGTGTTCCGTTGAGGATGCTTCCTCCTGTAATTGCTCCAGATACAGCAGCATCAGTTTTTTCCGGTCTGGTCTACAGTCTTGCAATGCCTCGTAGACGCTTGGCCATTGACGATGGAATAATGGATTGAGCGAAAATTCCGCCAAACAGGCTGCATTCCTGGTCGTCATCACTGCATCCATCAGCTCGAATGTGGCATCCTTGGCTTTGACCAATAACTCGTATGCTGCTTGACGAAAGTCCTTTAATCGTTCACTGTTCATTTAGGGAGTGGATAGGTTTTATTTTTCACCCTTATTCTCTCCCGGCGCGGTGGCTTTAGTTCTTCTCAAAGCCACCGTTCTCATCTTTATTTAGTCTAAAGTACAG
>NZ_JAUBOS010000111.1:0-9431 GCF_036700365.1 Microcoleus sp. w2-18bC1 | reverse complement strand
TGACTAATGACTAATGACTAATGACTAATGACTAATGACTAATGACTAATGACTAATGACTAATGACTAATGACTAAAACAAAACTAGATTTACTCGTGCGGGCGATCGGCAAAAAGTGGCTTTGGGTACAAGCTGTACTAGCATTTGCCTTTCTTTACTTGCCAATTCTCATCTTAATTATTTACTCCTTTAACGCCTCCAGATTCAATGCCGTTTGGCGGGGCTTTACCCTCGATTGGTACCGCAGTTTGTTTAGCAATGCAGGCGCGACGATTGCTACGAGTAGCAGCGCCGGAATCTGGACAGCACTCAACAACAGCTTACTAATTGCAGCTATTTCGACGGTGTTAGCGACAATTTTTGGTACAATGCTCGCCCTAGCACTGGAACGCTTTTATTTTCCGGGGCGCAAAGCAGTAGAAGCTTTACTGTTTTTGCCGATTATTATGCCCGAAATTACGATCGGCATTTCGTTGCTAGTTTTCTTTACCCTAGTATTTCGGATTGTAGAAAATCTCACGGGAATTCGCCTCAATCTCGGCTTACCTACCGTAATAATCGGTCATGTTGTCTTTAATATTTCCTTTGTGACTATTACTGTCAGGGCGCGTTTGGCGGAACTAGATCCTCAATTAGAACAAGCAGCTTTTGACTTAGGCGCTAACGAATGGCGGGCTTTTTGGCGCATCACTCTCCCTCTAATTTGGCCCGCTATTTTCAGCGCCGCACTGCTGGCTTTTACTCTGTCGCTGGACGATTTTGTCGTGACATTTTTTACCACTGGCGTCGGTTCCATGACGCTACCATTATTTGTTTACGGCATGATAAAGTTCTCAGTGACGCCAGCGATTAATGCCATTTCAACTTTGATGTTGTTGGCTTCCTTATTGCTGGTTGTATCATCGCTAAAAGTTCAGAAAAGTTAAAATAATTGCTTTCTGTGTCATAATTATTTTTGTCTGCAACTAACAAAACCTATGAAACGCCTGCTGACTTTCCTACTTTTGTTCGTGATGAGTGCAACAATGGCTTTCGGGTGTAGCCGCACAGGTAGCAACCAACAGCAACTGCTCAGCATTTACAATTATGCAAGTTATATCGCCCCAGAAACGATCGCCCAATTCGAGAAAGAGAACAATGTTAAAATTCAATACGACACTTTCGAGAACAGCGACGCACTCTATGCCAAACTCAAACAGGGAAACCCCGGTTACGACTTAATATTTCCCGCCGATTACATGGTGAAAATCATGATCGCAGAAAATATAATTGAGCCGCTGAATTTAAACAATATTCCCAACCAAAAGAACCTAGAACCTAAGTTTATCAATCAAGGTTTTGATCCGGGAAATAAATATTCCCTGCCCTACCAGTGGGGAACCATGGGAATTGGCTACAACGTGAAAACAATCCAGGGAGAAATTAACAGTTGGGGAGTGATGTTCGACCCGAAATATACCGGAAAAGTCGCGTGGCAAGACGATGCCAGATACACATTAGCAGGAGTTTTAATGTATTTAGGATTTGATCCAAATACCACCAATCCCGAAGAGATTAACAAAGCCCGCGATTTGCTGATTAAAAGTAAAAATATCATTGCAGCTTTTGTCCCCGACACCGGGCAAAATATGCTAGATCAAGGAGAAGTAAATTTGACAATGGAATGGAGCGGTGATATTTTCCAAGTGATGACAGAAAATCCTAATCTCCGTTACGCTATTCCCAAAGAAGGAACAATCATTTTTTCTGACAATATGGCTATTCCCAAAGGTGCGCCCCAGAAAGAGTTAGCGGAGAAATTTATTAACTTTATTTTGCAGCCAGAAGTAGGCGCCCAAATTTCTAATTTTACCCACTTCGGATCGCCCAACAAAGCAGCAATTGATCAAGGTTTAATCGATCCGAAAGATTTGAATAATCCTCAAATTTACCCGCCGGCTGAGGTGTTTGGCAAAATGAAATTATTGGAGGATGTCGGGAAAGCAACTGCATTGTACGATCGAGCTTGGACGGAAGTTAAAGCAGGGGCTGGAAAGTAGATATAATATCAAATCCGTTAGCATCGGAATAGTAAATCCGAGTTCACTGTTCACTGTTTACGGTTCACGGCGTCAACCGTCAACATCATTCCGGTGTAACCGGAAATGATATAACACAGGTTTCTGCCCGGCCTGGTGCACTTAAATTTTTAGTTGGCATTGGAGTTGCACCCTCGTCAAGAACGGGCTCTCCGGCCCGTTCAACAAAACTTAATTTTCTTCTTGTGGAACGGGCCGGAGAGCCCGTTCCTAAACAAATAATTGATAATAGTGCAAGATATCAGTTTAACCGGACTTGAACTCAGATTTTTATTACTCACACATACTAACACAATGCACTCTGTCGAGGTTTTAGAAGTTTCCAAAATATTTAAAAGTGCCCGCAGTAAAGATTTCTTAGCTGTAGATAACATCAACCTGCAAATTTACGATCGAGAATTCTTTTCTTTACTTGGCCCTTCCGGCTGCGGCAAAACTACAACTTTGCGAATGATCGCTGGTTTTGAAATTCCCACAGCCGGCGAAATTTACATTCACGGCCAACCGATGCAAAATCGCCCGCCATTTCACCGCCCAGTAAATACGGTATTTCAAAACTATGCTTTATTTCCGCACATGACAGTAGCACAAAATGTCGCTTTTGGGTTGGAAATGGAGAATATGCCTCAGAAAACAATTCGCGATCGCGTTGCTGAAGCCTTAGCATTAGTACAGTTAACCGAGGTAGGAAAACGCTATCCCCGCCAACTGTCAGGGGGACAGCAGCAGCGAGTAGCCCTAGCAAGAGCATTAGTCAAACAGCCGTCTGTTTTGCTGTTGGATGAACCCCTAGGAGCGCTGGATTTAAAATTGCGTAAAGAGATGCAATTAGAATTAAAAAAAATGCAGCGAAAATTGGGAATTACGTTTATTTATGTAACTCACGATCAGGAAGAAGCACTAACAATGTCGGACAGAATTGCAGTGATGGATGGAGGAAAACTGCAACAAGTTGGGACGCCTGTTGATATTTATGAATATCCTAAAACGCGGTTTGTTGCTGATTTTATTGGCGACAGTAATTTTTTAAGTGGTCGAGTAGTAGAAAAGCAAAACGGTAAAATAATCGTGTTGGTTGATCAGGAGTTGCCCGTGTTAGTTGCAACAGCCGAAGATATCCCCCCTGGGAAAGTTGTCACCCTGGTGTTGCGGCCAGAAAAAGCTGCTATTTATCCGGCTAATTATGAGGATGAAAATAGCTGGCCGGGAATAGTAGAAGAAGCTATTTATATTGGCACTGACACGCGCTATACGGTGCGGTTGACTGCTAAAAGTTCGATCGCCCTTCGCCGACAAAACTTGCACAGAGATGACTTGCAGCGACACCAAGTCGGCGACAGCGTTCGAGTTGCCGTGCCGCCGGAAAGTATTTGCATTTGTTGACACTCAAGCGGGCTGAAGCCACTGAGATTCTTTGGAAGATTGAGGGGCAGACTGAAGATGCGATTCCTTCCCCATAGAAGATAATCTACTTCTTCCTCCAGCTTCCTCCTTCTTCCTTCGCGTTCTTCGCGTCTTCGCGGTTCAATAATCTAGACAGTATTGGTGCTAAACTCGCGTTTGACTTTGCAAAATTTCCTCCAACAGCCGCTCTTGACTTTTAGCAGGTTCCTTGCAAGTCAAACACTCGCAAACTAACCCGATAACACCTTCAGGCAAATCAGCCTCAATCTGACAGACAGCAGTCGGATAATACTGCGAAATCAACCCGGAAATCTGGTCTGGTGACGTGCGAATCAGGGTAGAATGCTGATACCAGTCGATCGCCGACAGTAGACTCGGACAAGCTTGCGGAGCATCTTGTACAATACTGCTGAAAGCTTGCAAACCTTGCTCCGCGCGATCGAGATATTCTAAATTCGGGCCCAACAGCGCGAGGCGAACCAAAGACGAGATCGCAATTCCATTCGCCGCCGGAGTTGCATTGTCTATATAGCTGCGTTCCCGCACCAACAAATCTCCGCTAGCATCCTTAGCAGTATTGTAATATCCTCCCAATTCCACGCTCCACAAAAACTCATCAAACTCTTCTTGCACCTGCACAGCTTTCTCCAACCAAAACTGAGAATTCGGCAACTGTTTTGCCTCTTCCCCGTTGTCTAAAGTCAAACTCGCTTGATGCAAATCCAACAAAGCTTTCACAAACAAAGCATAATCTTCCGACTGCGCGGTAACAGCAGATTGTCCGTCATAATTCAACCGCTGAAACCGCCCATCCGTCCACTGATTGTCTAAAATAAAATTAGCCGCTTTCACAGCTAATTCCAGATATTCCCAATTCCCAAAAACCGCTGCCGCGCGGGCTAACCCCGAAATCATTAAGCTATTCCAAGCAGCAATCATTTTCGTGTCAGTAACGGCTGGAATTCTACCCGGCCAACTTTCGTTTTTAGCTTCTTGATTGTTGCGGGCTGGCGGAAAGGTTTTTACAGTATCCGGATTGCCACCGTAGCGAACTTGAAAGAGTTTAGCCAAAGCCGTTTCTACGGTGTCGCTCAGTTTTCCTGGATGGCGGCGCTGCAATACATTCTGGCCTTCAAAATTGCCGCTGCGACTAACAGTAAACTGTGCTTTAATTTCTGCTAATTCCTCAGCAGTTAATAGTTGTTCCAGTTCGGCATAAGTCCAGACATAAAATGCTCCTTCTTCCGGTTCAAGTTCTTCCGAAGTGTTAAAGCTGTCCGCATCCTGTGCAGCATAAAAATAGCCTGTCGGCGCAATCATTTCTCGCTTCAACCATTCTACTGTCCCCGCGATCGCAGTTTCAAAAGCGGGTTCTTGTATTCCCACGCTCCACAAATTCGCTAAATACTCAACAATTTGACCGTTGTCGTAGAGCATTTTTTCAAAGTGTGGCACAGTCCAAGTCGCATCAACCGCATAGCGGTGAAATCCGCCTCCTACGTGGTCATAAATGCCGCCCAATGCTAAGTCTAATCCGCGCTGAGTGCAGACTTGTTTGCTGTCGTATTTTGATCCAAAATTAAATCGCGTTCCCCGCAGTGCTAGCTCAGCATAAGGTATCATCGGAAAACTGGGGCCGGGGTTGTTGCCGGCAATAATTCCGGTGTTGAGTTCTAAGCCTTTTTGGAAGAGTTCGCGATTTAATTCGGCAGTTACTCCTGACAGCGCTGCCGTCTGTTGGAGATTTCCTAAAATCTCTGCTTTGAAGGCTTCTACTTTGCCTTTTTCTGTGTCGTAAAAGCGGCGAATTGCTTGCAAAACTTCTAAAAATCCCGGCCGTCCGTAGCGCGGTTCTACGGGGAAATAAGTGCCTCCGTAGAAGGGAACTCGCTCGTCTGGAGTGAGAAAAACGTTGAGTGGCCAACCGCCTTGACCGGTCATCATTTGCAAGGTTTGCATATAAATGCTGTCGATATCCGGGCGTTCTTCACGATCGACTTTTATCGGTATAAAATGCGAATTCATGTATTGGGCGATCGCGCGATCGGAAAATGCTTCCCCTTCCATCACCGTACACCAGTGGCAGCTAGAGTAGCCAATTGACAGGAAAATCGGTTTATTTTCGCTTCGGGCCGCTTCCAAAGCTTCGTCGCACCAGGGCCACCAGTCGATCGGGTTTTCGGCGTGTTTCCGCAGGTAAAGGCTTTGGGATTGAGCAAGACGGTTGACCATAATCAAATATACTTTTACTCGTGCTGGGTAAGCTTGTCAGTCCTCTAGCAGTTTAGCGCGAGATGTTTTAGTTGAGTTGGTGCGGATAATTATGTTTTAATATTATGACTGATTATCTCGATCTAATATGAGCTTGTCATCTCGGAGAACCTTCAATCAACAGCTTGGACAATTTTTGCTGAGTGCTGCTGTTCCTCCTGCTGTTATCAAACTGAGCCAAACTGCATCCTCGGAACAAGCTTTATTAGAAACTAATCTTAACAATCTTCTGGCTAAAGCAGACCCAGAAATAGAATTATTAGTCCCGACCTTTTTAGGTAACGACAAGCGTCGCTTCTACGGCAGAGGTGTTCCGAAAAGTTTGAAGTTAATCGACAAATTTGAGCTAGGAAGCGGACGAACTTTTCTGGGAAAGCGGTCTGTAGTTTGGAGCGGGGCCGGTTGGACAGGACAGCCGACAATTACCAGAGACGGGGGGAAAACTTATTTAATTATAGGTGCTTATGACCACAATTTGCGAAAAATAGATATTGCTACCAATAAAGAAGTTTGGCGCTATAAATTTGATGATATAATCAAAGGTTCATCAACAATTTATATCGATGAAAAAGCTAGCGCCGAAAACAAAATTGTAATTTTGCAAGGCAGCCGCAGTGGTGGCGGTGGCAAAAGTGTCGTGCCAAGTTTTAGGGCAATATCTTTTAGAACTGGCAAGGAACTTTGGAAATTGGACATCAGGAAAACGCCCAGTTACAGCCGGGATAATGACAGCAGCGCGTTGGACATCGGCGGTGGCGTTTTGTTCAATGCGGGGGAAAATGCGATCGGCTATTTTCTCGATAGTTCCACAAGCAATGCAAAAATCAAACAAGGCATCAAGCAGCCAAATATCTTGTCGGAAGTACAGCTTTATGCAGCAACAGATATCAGCAAACACGGCGGCAACTTGGTAGCGGAATCATCGCCATCGAGACTCAAAGATAGAATATTTATAGCTGCTGGTTCCGGTCATATTTACGGTATTAGCATTGCAACTAAAAAGATAGTTTGGGATTTTTATACTGGTTCAGATTTGGATGGAAGTGCTGTAATTTCTAAATCAGGTAAACTGTTTTGTGCCATTGAAAAACAATACATTCAGGGCAACGGCGGAGTGCTGAAGCTGAATCCCAACAAGGAACCGAATGCCAGCGTCGAATGGTTTTTGCCTACCGGAAATCGCCGACTTTCTAGCTGGGAAGGTGGGATAATTGGCTCGGTGGCGTTGAATGACGAGTACAATTCAGGCGAGTTTCCGGCGCTGTTTGCCACAAATGCGATCGACGGCAATTTGTACATCGGTTCCCAAGATATGATTACAGGTAAAAAAACTTCGGTTCCTTGGCGAAACCAGTCTTACGATACTCCGGTAATAGTATTTAAACAAGCCATTGGTTCTTCAATTTCTACTCCGATTTTTACCGATGGCAATAAACTGATCAGTGCGGGATACAACGGTGTTTATTTGTTCAATTTGAATTGGGAACGAGCGAAGTCTGGAGATCAGAATGCGTTGAAAAATGCTAAAGGGGAGTTTTACCGTTTGAAAGTAATAGAATCGGGGAGATTTAAGCCGGGTTTGTCATTTGAGGCGACGCCTGTAGTTTGGGACGGAATTGTGAGGATTTGCGCGAGGGATGGCTGGATGTATACTTTGGGTTAGTTATTGGTATTTTGTACCTCTATCGGGAACAGGCATCTTGCCTGTTCTTGAAAGGGTGTTGAAATCCGCCACCTATTCCTACCTGTGGTTTAACTGCGGTGAGAGAAATAATTTCGGAAATTATCGGAAACTCGTTATGGAAACTCCTGAAACTCAAATAAGTCCAGTTTACGGTTGAGAGGATGCTTAAGGTATTTTACAGCTTGCGATCGCACGCTGACAGGATGAAGGGGAATTATCCAGATTGCACCTTTTCAAGATAGCAGCGGAATTGGGCATTTCCGAACAGGATATTGTGCCGGCGGCACAGCAATAGTTAGCAACTAGAGGAGAATTTCCAGAAAAACACGTTTTTAACTCTTACCGTCGTCGCAAATTGCAGAAAAATGTGACAAAGTACGGCATTATCAATTGACAATCTCAAAAACCCGCCCCGACGGGGATATTATGGTTAATCGATCGGACACGATATCAGTTCTCTAGCAGTTTAGCGCCAGATGTTTTAGCTGAGTTGTTGCTGATAATCCTGTTTTCATACGATCGCTGATAATTTAGATGTCAAATGAGTCGATCGTCTCGGAGAACCTTCAATCAACGGCTGGGAAAATGTTTGCTGACTGTGGCGGTTCCTCCTGCTGTCCTCAAACAGTGCCAAACTGAATCTGGGAATTGACGGGGTGACAACGCCACGGAAACCTTGATATGTAGAGGGTTTATCCTCTTGAACCTCCCTCAAGAGAGTAGCAATTAAGCTGTTGTGCCTTTAAATAGGGTATAATAAAAAATGAGTTTAATCAAAATATACAAAAATGCCAGCTAAAAATCATCTCAATCCCCAACAAATAGAGAAACTACAAAAAGCCTTAAGAGAGGAAGAAAAGGCAAATATTAGAGAAAGAATTCTAATTTTGTTATTGCTCAATGACGGCAAGACACAATCTAAAATTGCTGATTTTTTGGGCTGCTCAGTAAACAAAGTATCTTATTGGTGTATAAAGGGAGATCCCGACAATTTAGAAAGTCTAATAGATGAGAGGATGAAGGGAAATCACAAAAAAGCCACAGATAAATATATAGAAATATTATTAGAGACTATAGAAAAAGACCCTCAAGAATTAGGATATGATTTTGGACGATGGACAGCGCAGAGATTAGCAACATACTTAGAGGAATCCACAGGGATAAAATTAAGTGGAGGACAAGTTCGGAGGATTTTAAATAAAAAAAAGTATGTTTACATCTGGGCTAAGTATAGCCTAGAGTCCAAGAGAAATACTGAAAAAAGAACAGCGTTTAAAATAAAGATAGCCGAATATTTAAAAATAGAAAAAGAATCGCCAGAACGATTACAGGTATGGTTTTGGGACGAGAGTGGATTTAGTTTAAGAGTCACCAGAAGAAAGAACTGGTGTAAAAAAGGCAGCCGAAACAAGGTTCGAGGAGACAGAAGAAAAGGCAGAGTTAATGTAATGGGAGGAGTGATAAATTCCGATAAAAAAAGGTGGGTAGAGTTCCTTAAAAAAGGCAACTCATATAATTTTTATCAAGTGCTAAAACTCTTTCATGAAGAGCTAATTAATGAATGGTATCAGCAGGTAATCAAGCCTCAGAATTTGCGGAAAAAGGAACCAAAATAGTGATTATCCTTGATAATGCTAGTTTTCACAAGAAACAAGAGTACCTGAAAATAATTGAAACAGAAATGCCTAACCTTCATTTAGAATTTCTCCCCGAATACAGCCCCGACTATAACTTAATTGAATTAGTATGGCATTCGGCCAAAGAATATATTACCAATCGACTTTTTACATCTATTGAAGAGCTAGAGTATTTATTGCACCGCCTCTTAAATGAAGGGCAATTAATAATTAAATGGGGTCGCAAAATAAAAAATAAGGGGAATGCTTGTATCACAGTTTAAATGTGCAACAGCTTATGGATTCAAAGCTTTGTAGATTGTCTACTGGGGTATTCTTATAAAGGATCTCTGCTATTTCTTGGAGATTTATTTTGA
>NZ_JAUBOS010000156.1:0-1532 GCF_036700365.1 Microcoleus sp. w2-18bC1 | reverse complement strand
TGTTCGTATCGTTGAGTATGCCGTCTTTTAACGTCCAAAAAATCTATTCTTTCTGTGGGATACCGTTGGCAACTAGGGCGTCGGTTCAGTATTAGGAGTTGACAAAACACACTGAAAATGATATGGGAATTGAAAAGCCTGTTAAATTCTGACAATCAGGAAGAAGGAAGAAACCTTATGCGCCCTCCCTTATGGCATCCTCCAATTGAACTCTCAGAAACAGAAGCGTTGATTATCAAGCGCATTAAACGAGCCAAGTTATTCACGTTTCTTCGACTGAACCGTTCATTCATATTTAATGATGAGTTTCAAGAAGAACTTGCTACAATTTTTAAAGACAGCACAGTGGGTCAGGGCCCAATTCCTCCTGCACAAATTGCCTTGGCAATTATTCTGCAAGCCTACTTAGGCATTTCTGACGATGAAGTAATTGAAGAAATGCTCATGGATCAACGTTGGCAGTTAGTTCTCGATTGTCTAAAGTGTGAAACTCCCCCTTTTAGCAAAGCCACTTTGGTGAGATTCAGAAATCGCTTAATTAAAAAAGAACTAGACCAACGTTTAATTGACCGCACCGTAGAAATTGCCAAACAAAAAGGTGGATTTGGCTCATCTCAACTCAAAGTGGCTTTAGATTCCTCACCTTTATGGGGAGCTGGTAAAGTCGAAGACACATATAATCTCTTGGGTCATGCTTTACGTAAGGCGGTGAGTATGATAGCTGCTGTGCAGGGGCGGGAGCCAGCAGAAATTGCCCTGGAAGCAGGTGCACCCATCCTTAATAGTTCCAGCTTAAAAACGGCCTTAGATATAAACTGGGATAATCCAGTAGAGCGTCAAAATGCACTCTTAATTATCCTAAGTAGCTTAGATTCTGTGGAAGAATGGATGCAAAGCCAGTCTGATTGTGATAAATTTGAAGTAGTTCAAGAGACTCTGGATGTTGCCCGAGTCATTGAATCCCAAAATGTGACTTTAGACTCACAAGCCGTTCCAAGTTTAAGTCAAGGGGTAGCCAAAAATCGTCGCATTTCTATTGAAGACCCAGATATGCGCCATGGGCGTAAAAGCCGCTCTCAAAAAATAGATGGATATAAACGCCACGTTCTTAAAGATTTAGAGAGTGGTGTAGTTTGCGCTGTGGCGCTGACACGCGCCAATACTCCAGAATCTGCTGCTACAATTGACCTAGAACGTGACTTGAAATTTCAAAACATTCACCTATCTGAGTTACATATCGATCGGGCTTATTTATCTAGTCACTGGGTGACACAAAGGAATGATAAATTACAGATATTTTGCAAGGCGTGGCCAGTCAAAAATTCTGGACGGTTTGATAAAAATTCTTTTTTCCTTGACTGGGATACGCATTTAATTAGCTGTCCCAATCAGGTAAGTATCCCATTTGAACCGGGGAAAACTGTTCATTTTCCTCAGAATAAATGTGCAATTTGCCCTCTGAGGTCTGGTTGCACGAATAGTAAAAGAGGACGGACTGTATCAATTCATCCTGATGAAGCCTTAATGCAAGA
>NZ_JAUBOS010000155.1:0-1534 GCF_036700365.1 Microcoleus sp. w2-18bC1 | reverse complement strand
GAAAGAGACTGTTGGCGAATGTCTGAGGGGTTTCACCCCTCAGACATCGCCGTCCTGAATAGGCAGAATGATTGTGTAATCACGCAGCATATTAAATAATCTATTATGACTCTTCACCCCCGCAACTGGTCATCGATTCCAGAAATGACAGCAACTGTTGCACGAACCTCCTTTCCCAAAGGAAATCCATATATGAAAATGCGCGACGAACTCGGAGTGTTGTACGAAGATACTGACTTTATCACCTTGTTTCGAGCCGACTGTGGTCAAAGTGCTTTATCACCAGGGCAATTAGCATTAATCAGTGTGATGCAATTTGCCGAGGGATTGACTGACCGACAAACAGCAGAAGCAGTGAGAAGTCGTATAGATTGGAAGTATGCTTTGGGACTAGAAATTACTGATAGCGGCTTTGATTATTCAGTTTTAAGTGAATGGAGAAGTCGGTTAATTGCTGCGGGACGTGAAAGTCAATTACTCGATAAAATGCTAGCACATTTTCAAGATAAGGGATGGCTCAAAGCCAGAGGGAAAGCCAGAACAGACTCGACCCATGTCATCGGAGCCATCCGTAAAATGAACCGCCTCGAATGCGTTGGAGAAACTTTACGTCATGCTTTAAATCAGCTAGCAACTGTGGCTGATGAATGGTTATTAACAGTAGTTAATCAGGATTGGTCTGAGCGTTATGGCACGAGATTTGAGCAATATCGCTTGCCGAAATCTGAAACCGAAAAACAAAGCTTGCTATTGACTATTGGCTGTGATGGTCATCACTTATTGTCGGCTTTGTATGACCCTTTGAGTCCTGAATGGTTACGTCAGCTCAAAGCTGTAGAAATTTTACGCTGTGTCTGGATACAGCAATATGGGTGGTCGTCCGGCAAAGTTTATTGGCGATCAGCTGATAATTTACCGCCCCACAAGCAGTTAATTACTTCCCCTTATGATATCGAGGCTCGCAATCGGACAAAAAGAGATACCAATTGGACAGGTTATACAGTACATCTTACAGAAACTTGCGATCGAGATTTACCTCATCTAATTACGAATGTTGAAACGACACCTGCAACCATTGGAGATGTCGAAATGACTCAGGTGATTCATCAAAGTTTAGCTGATAAACACTTGTTACCACAAGAACATATTGTTGATACTGCTTATGTTGATGCTCAGCACTTGCTCACGAGCGAAACACAATTAGGTATTGAGCTCCTTGGCCCTGTACCGCCTGACTCTAGTTGGCAAGAACAAGCTAAGCTGGGCTTTGAGCTTTCTTGTTTTAAGGTCGATTGGGAGCATCGCCATGCTACTTGTCCGCAGGGCCACATCAGCAAATCTTGGCATCAACGCTCGGATAATTATGGCAATCCGACCATTCAAGTACGCTTTCGTCGGCCCGATTGCGCTGCTTGTCCTGTTCGCTCTCAATGTACTCATTCGCCGACCCATGCCCGTGTTCTGACTCTCAAACCTCAACCTCTTTATGAAGCTTTAGCCAAGGGTAGGGCCAGACAACATACCCTCGATTTTA
>NZ_JAUBOS010000110.1:0-9556 GCF_036700365.1 Microcoleus sp. w2-18bC1 | reverse complement strand
GTGCAATCGTTTGGGAGTTTATTGTTGCCAAATCTATCTTCCTTTACCTCTGCTTGAATATCTGCGGAATGTGGGCTTAAACATGATATAATAAAGAGTTACCCTTTTGAGACTCCAGACGTTGCGCTGCTAAAATTAGTAGTGAATATTACAGTTGCTATTATACAAACTCTGTCAACATACGTCTGCTGTAGCGTCTACCACATTTTAACTGAATTATGACTGACTCAATTCGCTTCCTCATGTGTGCTCCCGACCACTACGATGTGGATTACGTGATTAATCCGTGGATGGAGGGAAATGTCCACAAATCATCGCGCGATCGCGCCGTCGAACAGTGGGAAAAACTTTACCACGTCCTCAAAGAAAACGCCGTGGTAGACCTCGTACCGCCCGCAAAAGGCTGGCCGGATATGGTTTTCACCGCCAACGCAGGCTTACTTTTAGGCAATACCTTCGTCCTCAGCCGTTTCTATCACAAAGAACGCCAAGGCGAAGAACCCTATTTCAAAGCATGGTTTGAAAGCAAAGGTTTCACCGTGCACGAACTCCCGAAAGACTTGCCGTTTGAGGGCGCTGGCGATGCTTTACTCGATCGCGAAGGACGCTGGTTGTGGGCCGGATACGGCTTCCGTTCCGAACTCGACTCGCACCCGTTACTAGCAAAATGGCTCAACATTGAAGTGCTTTCGCTGCGTTTAGTGGACGAACGTTTCTATCACCTAGACACCTGCTTTTGTCCCTTGACAGGCGGCTATTTACTCTACTATCCAGCAGCATTTGACTCGTATTCCAACCGCTTAATCGAAATGCGAGTTGCGCCGGAAAAACGCATTGCCATTGAAGAAGCCGATGCCGCAAATTTTGCCTGCAATGCCGTCAATATTGACAAAGTTGTGGTAATGAACAAGGTTAGCGAAGCCTTGAAAACGCGCATTACTAATGCTGGTTTTCAAGTAATTGAAACGCCGATGACCGAATTTCTGAAAGCGGGCGGCGCCTGTAAGTGTTTGACGCTGCGGGTAACGGAACCGGTGCAAGAAGATCGATCTGCAAACGTGATGGTAGAAAGCCGCACAATTCGCATGGAAGGTCACTTGCTGGATGCTGGTTTAATTAGTCGTGCTTTGGACTTAATTGTCGATCTCGGTGGCAGTTTCCAAGTGCTCAATTTCAATCTGGGAGAGCAGCGGCAAAGTACATCATCTGCCGACGTTAAAGTTTCGGCTCCTTCCCACGATGTGATGGAAGAAATGATGGGAATGCTGATTGACTTGGGTGCAGTGCCGCCACCACAAGAGATTTGCGACGCTATTTTAGAACCGGTAGTGCAAGATGGCGTCGGTCCGGACGACTTTTATGTGAGTACGATTTATCCCACAGAAGTGCGGGTAAATGGTCAGTGGGTGAAAGCGCAAAATCAGCGTATGGATGGTGCTGTTGCTATTACTGAAACTGCTGATGGCCCAGTGGCTAAATGTAAATTACTGCGCGACTTAAAAGTAGGAGAAAAAGTTGTTGTTGATGTTGTCGGCATCCGCACCATCCGCAAAACAGAATCGCGGGAACAGCGCAATTCTCAAGAATTCAGCTTTATGTCGGGCAGCGTTTCTAGCGAACGCCGCGTAGAATTGGTAGTGGAACAAGTAGCGTGGGAATTGCGCCAAATTCGCGATCGCGGTGGCAAAGTTGTAGTTACCGCAGGGCCTGTTGTTATTCACACCGGCGGTGGCGAACATTTAGCGCATTTGATTCGCGAAGGTTACGTGCAAGCGCTGTTAGGTGGAAATGCGATCGCAGTTCACGACATGGAACAATCGAATATGGGAACCTCTTTAGGGGTTGACATGAAACGCGGTGTTGCTGTGCGGGGTGGACACCGCCATCACTTGAAAATAATTAACAGTGTGCGACGTTACGGGAGTATTGCAAAAGCTGTTGAAGCAGGCTTGGTTACTAACGGTGTGATGTACGAGTGCGTGAAGCATAATATACCGTTCTCTCTTGCCGGTTCGATCCGTGATGACGGGCCACTTCCTGACACACAAATGGATTTAGTTAAGGCTCAAGAAGAATATACTGAGCTGTTACGCGGTGCGGATATGGTGTTAATGCTGTCGTCTATGCTGCACTCAATTGGTGTGGGAAATATGACGCCGGCTGGTGTGAAGATGGTCTGTGTGGACATTAATCCGGCGGTGGTGACGAAATTGAGTGATCGGGGTTCGATCGAGTCTATTGGAGTTGTTACCGATGTGGGATTGTTCCTAAGTTTGTTGGTTAATCAATTGGATAAATTGACCAGCCGCCATCATGTAGCTCAATCTGTTTAGATTTAGCTAGTCTACTCGTTACCAGGCTCTTCCTGGTAACGCAGATGCGGAGGCTGTGGAATTAAGAGATTTAACCGCAGAGGGTGCAGAGAACGCAGAGGGAGATTCCAGAGAGATGAATAATTCCGATGAAGCGCGGATTTGATATTGATATTCCCATAAAAAATATTCCAATAAAAAGCCTCAGACCCGCAAGTCTGAGGACCGGAGTTCCTGAAAATCGTCACTTCTTAATATTGTCGCCAACAAACACCACAACATACAAGAGGGGTGCAACCCAGCACGGCAGTTTTTGGCAGATAGAGATTGCTTCCTGACTCGGAAGGCGAAAGCAATTTTTAATTCAACACTTCACGAAAGCAAAACAATTCTTCTCGCCATTTTCAGATCTGAGTTGATAATTATTGCTTTAGGATGGCAGTCTGTCCTCGATCGCAATATAAGGCTCACCGTGAGTGCCCGTATATATTTGAGTCGGGCGGTAAATGCGGTTTGCCTCTAGCTGTTCCTTCCAGTGGGCCAACCAGCCAGCAACACGGGCGATCGCAAAAACTGGTGTAAATAAGTCGATCGGAATTCCCATTTTTCGGTAAACTAGACCCGAATAGAAATCTACATTTGCATAAATTCCTTTGTGACCCAATTTCTCCTCAACCACTTCTTCCAACTCGACAGCAATGTCGTAATAATCGTCGTGACCGAAGTTCTCAAATAACTGTTCTGCTAACCCTTGGAGAATAGTTGCTCTCGGATCTTTCACCTTGTAAACTCGGTGACCGAAACCCATGATTTTGTCCTTATTTGCAACGCACTTCTCGACAAAAGGCCGCACGTTTTCTACCGAACCAATTTGCTCCAACATATCAATCACTTCTTCATTAGCTCCCCCGTGCAGTGGCCCCGCCAAAGTGCCAACTGCTGAAGCAATAACCCCGTAAGGGTCTGTCAGCGTCGAAGCTGTTACCATTGCCGAAAATGTAGAGGCATTAATTGTATGTTCAGCATGGAGAGTCAGACAAGTGTCAAAAATGCTAGCTAACAGTGGATCGGGTTCTTGCTCGTTGAGCATATAAAGAAAGTTAGCCGAGTAGTCCAAGTCATCCCTCGGCCGCACCGGGTCATTTCCCCGTCGCATTTGCTGGAACGCTGCTACCATTGTGGGAATCTTAGCTAGCAGTCGCACTACAGCTTCTCGAATGTATGCTGGGTTAGCCAGGGCTCTGCGAGAGTAGAACAAGCCCAAGGCGGCCGCTGAAGCTTGCAGGGCGTCCATGGGATGTCCTCTTTCTGGAAAGCATTTCATCATGTCCCGGATGCGATATTTGATCCGGCGGTGATAGCGAATTTCATGCTCGAAAGCTTCTAGTTCTTCCTTTGTCGGAAGTACCCCCCAGATTAATAAATATGAAGTTTCGAGAAAGGAGCTTTTGAGTGCCAGTTCCTCGATGCTAATCCCGCGATATTCCAGCAACCCTTTTTGTCCATCGACGTAGCTAATGCTGGACAAGGTGGCGGGAACACCTTCTAAACCTGGTTTGAATTCGCCGACGACCATTGCGATACCGTTTTGTGTGAGTTCAATCTACTAAAAGTACATTACCAGAAACGAAGATAGTGTCACAGTCTTGACAAATAATCATTTAATTGGGGTTCAGAAACCAGGTTTTTCAAGAGACAGCCCGATCGCACCGCTGCGTATTGTCGCCCCTTTTCTCCGGTTTCGCCGTCCGAGAATGCGGTTTTAAGAGGGCTGGCGCGTCCTGTTAATGTCGGGGCGGTTCGGTGTTTCTAGGGGAGCAAAAACTTGGGCGCCGTTAGCCAAAACATTTGGCTGCGGCCCACTGGGGAGCCTGTTTCGGGGAGGATTAAGCCGATGATACCTGCTTTTTTGAGAATCAGGGCGTCTTGCGATCGACCCCAAAGCAAAGTTTCTGCCCAGTTGCCTAAGTCTGGTTGGTGGCCAACCAGGGCCAAGCTGTGGCTACCTATTTCCTGCCACTGTTTGTACCACTCCAGCCAGTTCCCGATGTCTCCTGAAGGGGCGAGGGTGGCGGATTCTTCTATTTGGGAACTCAAACCGACTGTTTGCAGGATTTGGGCGGTTTGCTGCGCCCGCAGTAGGGGACTGGTGAGAATTAGGTCAAACTGAATTTCGAGTTCGTACAGGCGTTGGGCAATTTTCCGGGTTTTACGATCGCCCTCTTTAGTCAGGGGGCGTTCTGAGTCTGTATCATATTCTTCGGGTGCGGCGGCGATACCGTGCCGGATTAGATAAATAACCATATCTCAATACTTCCAGGCATTGGGTCCCGTTTTTCTAGGAGCTGTCTAGGATATACCTACCTTTTGCCTATTCTACAACTGTATTGAAATCTGGCGCTGTCATCTGGTTGGCGCTTGTGTAGCGATCGCGCCCTTGTCGTTTCGCATCATATAATGCTCGATCGGCGAGGGCAACGAGTTCATCCGGTGATATTTCCGCAGTGGGAATCACAGTTGCAATTCCCATGCTAACGGTCACGATCGCGCTCACATCAGATTGCTCGTGAGGGATTCCCAAATCTCGGATTGCCTCTCGGATCGACTCAGCAACAGCGATCGCGCCATCCGCATCCGTATTCGGTAGGATAGCCGCGAATTCTTCGCCCCCGTAACGTGCCAACAGATCCGATGAACGTTTAACCGCTTGTGCAGCCGATGAAGCCACTTTTACTAAACAAATATCCCCAGCTTGATGTCCGTAGCAATCGTTATATCGCTTGAAATAATCTACATCCAACATAATCAACGAAAGCAGTTGTTTCCCCTGTATCAGTCGGTGCCATTCCGACTGCAATCGCTCATCAAAACAGCGGCGGTTTGCTACTTGTGTTAACCCATCTGTCGTAGCAATTAATCTTTCTTGTTCCGCCCGGTGTCTGAGCATCTCCTCGGCCCGCTTGCGTTCTGTAATATCAGCAAAAGTCGTTACTACTGCATAGGGTTGAGACTGATTCATTTGGAACAGCGGTTGCGAATTAATCGAAATCCAAGTCAGCGTTTTATCCGATTTGTGAATGCCCATCACCACATTTGATACGGGTTTTCCCGTCCGTAGGGTAATCATTGCCGGATGCTGTTGGCAGGGGAAAGGAGAGCCATCTTCCTGAACGGTTCGCCAGTCTAAATCTATGGATGTACGCCCCATAAGTTGTTCGGGAGTCAGTCCGAGAATCCTTCCGGCACTAGCATTACAGGTAGTAATTTGTCCGTCTGCTAGCTGAAGTACGACGCCTTCAGTCATGCTTCTAATCACAGAACGATACCGTTCCTCGCTCTCCTGTAATTGACTCAGGAGAATGTTTTTAGCATCAAACTCTGAAGCCAGATGCAGGCTACCCGCCAAAAACCCCGCCATCAGTTGTAAGGTATGAATATCTGACTCTGTAAAGGCACAGGGTCTAGCGGAAACAACTTTTAAGACGCCAACCCGATCGTCCTGATAGAACAAGGGAACAACCACCAGTGACCGGATACCAATGCGCTGACAGACAGACTGCTCCACCCGTGGATCGGTTTGTGAATCATCACAAAGCATAATTTGGCCGGTCGCAATACATTTTCCCGATAAACTTGTCCCTACTTTCATCCGTAATCCAACATAGGTGCTGGCGATACCGCTGGCTGCCCGATAAACCAACTCATCCCCTTCCAAGATTTCAATCACGGCCCCATCGGCACCGATCAATTTTTGAGTTCGATCGTTAATCACCGCCATCACTGCATCCAGGTTAGGATTGCGGATGGCGATTTCCTGTTGGGTGGCAATCACCACAGCCAGACGCCCGAACTCTTGCTGTAATGCTGCTTCTGCTTGCTTGCGATCGGTGATATCCTTCATAAAGCAGTGATGCCCGATCGATCGCTCCTGCGAGTCGTAGGCTGCCAACATCACCACCTGCTTGTAAAAAATCGAACCATCTTTCCTGATACCCCGGGCCTCAACTTCCACTCGGCCCTCGGCTAGCATTTTTTGATAAGCCGTCATCATCTTGTAGCAGTCGTCGGGATGAACTGTTTTCTGCCAATTGATACCAACCATTTCTTCAGGCTGATAACCCGCTATATTGGCGTAGGCTTGATTAACGGTGAGGTAGCGTCCGAAAACATCCAGTCGCGAGATGCCTTCCACAGCATTAGCAAGAGCTGTACTCATTTCTCTGAGTTCTGTTTCCGCCTGGACAATATCCGTAATGTCTTGGGATGTACCAAACAACCGAATGACTTTTCCCTCTGCATTGAGTTGAACCTGTCCTCTGGCTTCAGTATGGCGGATAGAACCATTCCGACTCACGATTCTAAGGCGCAATAGATAAGGCTCTCCGTGAGTGAGCGCTCGTTGAACTACCCGGTGTAGCTGTTTGGCACTTTCGGGATGGTAAAGCCGCAAGTTTTCTTCATAAGTAGGTTCGCCTAGGGCCCTAGATCGTCCCAAAATCTCGAATAGTTCGGGAGACCAGGTAATTTTACCCGTACTCACGTCCCATTCCCAGCTACCGATGTGGGCAACCCGCTGGGCTTCTGACAACCGGGTTTCACTCTTTTGCAGGGCTGTTTCTACTTGCTGGCGGTCGGTAATGTCTTTTTCGTTCACGAGCAACATCGGGTTGCCTGTTACCGGGTCGTTGGTACACCGCACGTCCATCCCATGCCAGCGAATCCCCGCCAGAGTAATCACTTGAGCCTCCGTGCTAAATACTTCACCAGACTTAAGAACTGCCATTGCTCGCTCTCCTACCTGAGAGTCAACAAAGCGACTCACAAAAGCATTATCTGTCGCAGAGCCACGGTGCAGCGCCTCCCCGTAACAGCCCAAGGCCGCTGGGTTTTGCAGCAGCGGCACACCTTCGAGGGTGTATAGCGAAACCATCAGCGTGGTGTGTCGGATTGCCTCGATCGATCGCAGGGTTTCCGGTTCGATGTGAGGAGCGGTTTCGACCTTACCCTCGACCAGGATTGCCAAACGCCCGCTATCAATCCTGATGCCAGAGCACCGACAGCCGACAGAAACAGCCTCACCGGCCGGGTAAAACGTCCACTGCTCAGACAAGGTTTGGCCTTGCTCAAACTGCTCCAGATAGCCCTGCAAGCGAATCCGAGTACACTCTGACAACATATCCCTAAAGTTGTGGCTCGCGAGTTGCTGCCGCGTCGAAGCATTCCACAGGTACAAGGAAGCTTGGTTGGCCCACCGGATTTGCCAATGCTCAATATCAAATATCCAGATCGGGTTTTGCAACAAGTCAAAGGCTTTGAGGTGGACAATTTCCCCGCTCAGGGAACAGGCTAACTCTGGTTGTAGACAATTTTGATGATTGACTCTTGGCGCGCTTTCTGTATTGGGATCAGTTTGATTTGGTTCTGTTTCGAGTTCCGGCGGTTGATTTGGCCCGATCACCGGGCGGTGAGATTCCAAGTGCCACATCCTCAACCCGATGTGCATTGCAACCTGTTGCATGATCTCAACGTCGAGAGGTTCCCACTGACGCGGACTTCGGCATTGATGAGCAATCAACAGTCCCCAAAGCTTCGGAGATTGCTGTTGTTGGCCATCTAGCAAGATTGGCGCAACTAAATTTGCCTGAACTTGGATGCGATCGAGCAATTCGACATCACAAGCTTGAAGATCACCAGCGTGAATATCAGAAATGCTGCTCGTTTGTCCCTGGCTGTAACGATCTACCCAGGTGGCTTCAAAGCAAGGATCATAAATCTGTTTTCCTAGGGTTGGCGGCCACTGGGCATCAACCGATTCTGCAAATACTACGCCATCTCTATGCGATAGGAAGCGATAAATAATTACACGATCGGTTTGCAGCAGCAACCTGGTTTCTTCTAGCGCACATTGCAAAATTGTCTCCAGAGCCACGAACTCGTTGATTTTAAGTGCAATTTCTGAAACTTTTTCTAGGCTTTTCTCTAACGACCAAGAGAAAGTCTGTTTTGTAGACATCTCCGTCTTCCTTGTTTTTTTAAGCTATTTTCTACTATCCTAACCCGCGGCAAATAAATATAATAATTTGTTTAAAATTGTATGAATCGCTACATGAACTTAGGAAAAAAAACATATTCATGTGACAAACACAACTTTTTTTGACTGCTACAATTATTTTTTTCATATCATTTAGCCAATCGTTTAGGTTGTTGGGTATATATTTTGATTCTTTTGAAGGTTTTTTTTACTAATTATTATCGGAACTTTCCTGCACCAACTATAACAAATTGTGATGAATTTAGCGAGCAAACACTAAAATATCACAAAAAATCCACCTTGCATTTTTGTTAAAAAGTAAGAAATATTGTGAATTTAGTAAACTCGATAAAACTAAATTTGCTCCGCAACCTGGTTTTTTTGAGCAAAATACTTCGTTGCCTCCCTTGACAACAGTTAAAATACCCAGGTTATTTGGTGTGTATTTTGGGGAAATGGGGATAAAATTTATTAGGGTGAGTCCTGGAGAAGTCAACAGGGTTTTTTAACCTCCTTACTTCGTTAAAAGTCTTGCAGGATGTTCAATAAACTTTTTATGGTCGGATTCTCCTGCCCAACCCCTACTACCCACAAGAAAATACAGTTGTTGTGAAACAGGCCGGAAAGCCTGTTGATGGCAGAAGCGCACAAGGCGTGAGTTCAAACCCTCAATAAAACTTAAAAAAGCCGGTTGATGAGAGTTAGAGTGCGGGCAAGACTGATTATCAAGTTAAGATTTTGCCCGGACTGAGAAAAAAACACGGCAACACCTGGTAGCAAGCGGAAGCCAAAAAGCGATCGCATTCCCAGGCTGTTGCTGGAATCAAGACCGCACCTAAAAACTCCAGAGTTAATGATCGTAAACAGGATTGTCTTTAGGACTAATTAAATTCAGCAGTTTTTGCTTAATCTGAGCATCAAATACTTCCCATTTCAGCCTTGCATAATCGCTCTTCTCATTCCCGCCGGAAAGAAACCCGACGGGAATTTCAAAACCTCCGGCTTGACTTCTACCGCCACCAAAAAAGCGTCCTTGAGCATCTTGACCGAAGGCTTCTTTAATAAATTCGTCGGGGTCGAGAGTAAGTTTATTAGTTCGCAGCGAGCCAATTACTACTTCAATTTCTTCGTCTTTGTGGTTCTTCCTTACTTACTATGCTAAATCAATAGTTAAAGGCGTAAAATCAATTTAACAAATATGTCAAAATGTAAA